>JAITAJ010000077.1 GCA_031284185.1 Accumulibacter sp.
TGTGACGCGGATCATGACCTCGTTGCCGATCCGCCCACCGATCCGAAAAAGTTCCGCGACCCCAATACCGTCGTCTTTGCCTTCACGCCCGTGGAAGATCCGTCGGTCTATGAAAAGCTGTTCCAGCCGTTTATGGGCCATCTTTCGCAGTGTCTGGGCAAGAAGACCGTCTTTTTCGCGGTCCAGTCCAACTCGGCGGAAATCGAAGCGATGCGTTCGGGCCGGTTGCATATCGCGGCCTTCTCGACCGGGCCGACGAACTACGCGGTCAACATCGCGGGCGCCGTTCCTTTCGCCATTCGCGGTACGGCTGACGTGCCCGAGGGCGTGGCAGTTCAGTTGATCGTGAAAAAAGACAGCCCCTACCAGAAGATCACCGATCTCAAGGGCAAGAAAGTGGCGCATACCTCGCCGTCCTCGAACTCCGGCAACCTGGCGCCGCGCGCGCTGTTCCCGTCGCTCGGCCTGACGCCGGACCAGGATTACCAGGTCATTTACTCGGGCAAGCACGACCAGTCGGTGCTTGGTGTCAAGTCGGGCGATTACGACGCGGCGCCGGTGGCCAGCGATGTGTTGCAGCACATGATCGAGCGCGGCGTGGCCGGGGCCGATGACTTCCGTACCCTTTACACCAGCGACAAGTTCCCGACCGACTCCTATGCCTATGCGCACGATCTCGATCCGAAACTGGTGGACAAGATCAAGAAGTGCTTCTTCGATTACCGGATTCCGCCCGAAATGGCCAAAGGACTGGGCGGCGACCGTTTTCTGCCAGCCGATTACCAGAAGGATTGGGACATCGTGCGCAAGGTTTCCATTGCCGCCGGCCAGAATCTCGGCCGCAGCGGCTATGATGCCGAGCAAAAGAAAGACAAGAAGTAGGCGTCCGGTTCCCCCGGAGAGAACGGTATGGCGGTCGTGTTGAGCATCAAGGGGTTGGTCAAGGCTTACCGGCCCGGTGTGCCGGTGCTGAAGGGCATCGATCTCGATTTCGAGGAACGCGGGCTGACGGCGATCATTGGTTCCTCCGGGACCGGCAAATCGACGCTGGTCCGGTCCGTCAATCGCCTGGTCAACCCCACGGAAGGGTCGATCCTGTTCAAGGGACAGGAACTCTCGCGCATCGAAGGGAAGGCGCTGCGCGAAGCGCGGCGGCGCATCGGCATGGTCTTCCAGGAATACAACCTGGTCGAACGGCTGACGGTCATGGAGAATCTGCTGACCGGCCGGCTGGGTTACGTCGGCCTGTTCGACGCCTGGCTGCGCCGGTTTCCGGCCGATGACGTCGCGTATGCTTTCAGGCTCCTCGACGTAATCGGGCTGGCCGGTTTCGCCAATCAGCGCGCGGACAGCCTGTCCGGCGGCCAGCGCCAGCGCGTGGGCATCGCCCGGGCGCTGATGCAGCGCCCTGAAATCCTGCTCGCCGACGAACCCACTTCGTCGCTGGACCCGAAGACCTCGGTGGAAATCATGGAGCTTTTGAAGTTCCAGGGCATCGACCACAACATACCGGTGCTGGTCAACATCCACGACGTCGATCTGGCCAGACGCTTTGCCGACCGCATCATCGGCATGACCGGCGGGACAGTCGTTTTCGACGGTCCGCCGGAACAGTTGTCCGACGATCATCTAAAGCTGATTTACGGCGGCGAAGGATGGCTACAGTGAGCATGGTGGCCGCAAAATCTCCGCCATCCGGCGGCGATCCTCCGTTCCACTCATCCTGGCAGGCCAGGATCATCGCCCTGCTGGTTCTCGTCTATGCCGTTTACGCGCTGGGTCAGCTCGATTTTTCGTTCGACCGCTTCGTCAAGGGGCTGGACAGCGGCGCGCATTTCCTGGCGCGCATGTTTCCACCGAGCTACAAGAATTGGGACCAGTTGCTCACCGGCTTCATCGAGAGCATGGAGATCGCCGTCCTGGCCACTTTCTTCGGCGTCCTCATCTCGCTGCCGATCGCCGTGCTCGGCGCGCGCAATTTGATGCCGGGCTGGGCGACCTGGCCGGCACGCCTCATCGTCACTCTGTGCCGCGCCTTCAATCCGGTGATCACGGCGATCATCTTCATCAAGGCGGTCGGATTCGGCGCGCTGGCCGGCGTGCTGGCGCTGATCGTCGCATCGATCGGCTTCGTCGGTAAGCTGTTCATGGAAGCGATCGAGGAAATTTCCATGAAACAGATCGAGGCCGTCCGCGCTACCGGCGCGCCTTTCATGAGCGTGGTGATCTATAGCGTGTTGCCACAGGTGATGGGACGCCTCGTCGGTTTCTGTAGCTATCAGCTCGACTCCAACCTGCGCAATTCGACGATGGTCGGCATCGTCGGGGCGGGCGGCATCGGCGGTGTTTTGTTCGCCGCCTTCCAGCGTTTCGAGTACGACTTCGTGCTGGCCATCCTGATTACCATCATTGCCGTCGTACTGGCGGGCGAACTGGCATCGAATCATGTCAAACGTATCTTCCGTGTCTGAAGCGCCCGGCATGGCGGCCGTGTCCGCCGTATGGCAGCGCCACAGCCGGGGACAGAAACTGGCGCGTACCGTGCTCTGGCTGCTGGTTGCCGCCGCCGTGGCCGCCTCGCTGAAAGGCATCGACGTCATCTGGGAATTCCTCTGGGATGCCCCCGAGCAGGTGGCGGACATGGCGTGGCGCATGTGGCCGCCGGACCTGGCCTACTATCCGCAGGAAGTCCACAAGGCGCTCATGGAAACCTTCCATATCGCCACGGTGGGCACTATTTTCTCGATGCTTTTCGCGCTTCCTCTGGCCATCCTCGCCGCGCACAACCTCACCCCGAACAAGGCGCTGAACCTGTTCGCCAAGACTTGCCTGGTTGCCAGCCGTTCGGTCAATTCGCTGGTCTGGGCGCTGCTCTTCGTCGCCGTGTTCGGCCCTGGACCGATGGCCGGAACGGTAGCCATCGCCTTCCGTTCGATCGGCTTCGTCGGCAAGCTCCTGGGCGAGGCGCTGGAAGAGGTGCATTTCGGCGCGATCGAGGCACTGAAGGCGGCGGGCGCCACGCAGACCAGCCAGATACTTTACGGCTACTGGCCGGCGGTGAAACCCGCCTTCTGGTCGATCATGCTGCTGCGCTGGGACATCAACATCCGTGAATCCTCGGTGCTCGGTCTCGTCGGCGCCGGCGGCCTCGGCATGATCATGAACGCGGCCATCGACACCTTCCAGTGGGAGCGTGTCGCGACCATCCTGTTGACCATCTTCGCCGTCGTGGTCGTCGTCGAAATCGTCGTCACTTTCTTCCGCCGACGGTTGATCTGACTCGGACGTTCATGAAACCAACGCCGAAGGGTAAGAAACTTACGGCCAGGGTTTCGACCGTAGTCACCTGGAAAGGGAGAGAGGCTCCTTTCAAGTTCGTTTTGAGCGGCTTCGCATGAATGCCTGTCGTTGATTTCCTGCCACCTTACCGTCCGTCTTCTCCGTCCCTTGTCACCGCTCCCCTGAAAGGCAGACGCCATCGGAGAAAGTCAGCACGCGCTCGCCCGGCAAGGGCGTCCATACCTCGTTGTCGGTCAACGGCAGGGTGGCGATGAGCGCGACGCGATCGTCGGGCGTCGTCACCTCGGAAAAATCGACCGTGAGGTCCTCGTCCCTGAGATGCGCGACGGCGAACGGCGCCTGGCGAATGACGTAATGCAGGTCGGTGGAGCGGTGGGCAAACAGCTCGTCACCATTGGAAAGAAGAAAGTTGAACGTGCCGAAACGCCGCGTCGCCGACGCGAAATCGTCGAGCGCGTCACGCAAGGCCGACGGGCCGGGCGCGCCATCCGGGAAGCGACTCCTCAGAGTTTGCAGCAGATGGCAGAAGACCCGTTCACTGTCGGTCTGCCCGACCGGCAGGTAGCTCCCGTCCAGAGCCGGCGAATAATCGGCCAGATCGCCGTTGTGCGCGAAGATCCAGTAACGCCCCCACAGTTCGCGCATGAACGGGTGCGTGTTTTCCAGCCCGGACGGGCCTTGCGTCGCCTTGCGGATGTGCGCGATGACGTTGACCGAACGAATCGGATAACGACGCACGAACCCGGCCACGGGCGAGCGGCAGGACGGTTGCGGATCGAGGAAGAGACGGACTCCCCGGCCCTCGAAGAAAGCGATCCCCCAGCCGTCCCGATGCGCGTCCGTCCCGCCTCCGCGCGCCTGGAATCCGGTAAAGGAAAAACAAATGTCCGTTGGGACGTTGCAATTCATCCCGAGAAGTTCGCACATCGCTTGAATCCCTGATTTGCCCGCACCGGGCGATTCTATTCCGTTTCACGAACCCGGAAACGGCGAAAGACCGAAACCACGACAGGCCATCCGGGCCGCGACGCGCTTTCACCCCGGCTTTTCCCCAACGAAGGATCATGACGACCGGACGGCGCTCGCGCCACCAGGACGGACGGATCAGAGATTCGCCGGCCCCTCCTTCGCTTGCCGTCAGGGTGGCCCGACGCTATAATCGATGCCTTGTTTCGCCAAACAGAGCGTTGTTTTCATCAATCGGGCGCTGGCTCTATCAAACCGGGGCGGCGCCATCATTCAGGAAAGAGAGTTTGACATGGCGATTACCGTTGCGCAAAAAGCGCAGATCATGAGCGAGTATCAGCGCGCCGCCGGCGATACCGGCTCCTCGGAGGTCCAGATTGCGTTGCTGACGGCGCGTATCAACGATCTGACCGAGCACTTCAAGGAACACGCCAAGGATCATCACTCCCGGCGCGGTCTGCTGCGCATGGTCAGCCGTCGCCGCAAGCTGCTGGATTATCTGAAACGCACGAACGTCGATTCGTATCGGTCGTTGATCCGGCGCCTCGGATTGCGCAAGTAGATTCGTCAACCGTGCCGCTGTGCGGTTGGCGCGTTCCGGGTACGATACAGTGGACAGTCCTTGCGGGTTGTCCGCTGTATTTTTTTGCAGTTTCGACAGCAGGGTGTTTGATGAATGCGCGCCGACGTCGTGGGTGCGCGTAATGAACCAATCGAGAGGTATTCAATGTTTAAGATCACCAAGAAAACTTTCAACTACGGCGGCCACCAGGTAACGCTGGAAACCGGGGAAATCGCGCGTCAGGCCGACGCGGCCGTCGTGGTGTCGATGGACGACACCGTGGTCCTGGTCACCGTGGTTGCGTCCAAAACCGCCAAGCCGGGTCAGGATTTTTTCCCGTTGACCGTCGATTACATCGAAAAGACCTATGCCGCGGGGCGTATTCCCGGGGGCTTCTTCAAGCGCGAAGGCCGCGCCTCGGAAAAAGAAACGCTCACTTCGCGCCTGATCGACCGTCCGCTGCGTCCGCTGTTTCCCGATGGCTTCTACAACGAAGTGCAGATCATGGCGATGGTCGTCTCGCTCAACCCGGAAATCGATTCGGACATCCCCGCGTTGATCGGCGCCTCGGCCGCCCTCGCGGTGTCGGGCATCCCGTTCGGCGGACCGATCGGCGCGGCGCGCGTCGCTTACCTCGGTGACGGGTACGTGCTGAACCCGACACTGACGCAGCTCAAGGAGAGCCGCCTCGACCTGGTCGTCGCGGGGACTCAGCGCGCGGTGCTGATGGTCGAATCGGAAGCCGACATGCTGCCGGAAGACGTCATGCTGGGCGCCGTGGTGTTCGGCCATGAACAGATGCAGACCGCGATCGACGCCATCAACGAATTCGCCGAGGAGGCCGGCAAGCCGGAATGGGATTGGACGCCCGCCGCCAAGAACGAGGAACTGGTGGCCCGGCTCGACGCGCTGGTCGAGGCCGACGTGCAGGAAGCCTTCCGCATCATCAGCAAACAGAAGCGCACGCAGCGCCTCGATGAGATTCTCGCCAAGGCGGTCGAAACGCTGACGGTCGGCGAGAACGCGCCGGATGCCGCCACGATCGGCAATCTGCTGTTCGAGATCGAATCGCGCGTCGTGCGCGGCCGCGTCCTGGCGGGCGAACCGCGGATCGACGGGCGCGATACGCGCACCGTGCGCCCGATCTCGATCCGTACCGGCGTTCTGCCGCGCGCTCACGGCTCGGCGCTGTTCACGCGCGGGGAAACTCAGGCGCTGGTCGTCGCCACGCTGGGAACCGGACGCGACGAGCAGGTGATCGACTCTCTGGCCGGCGAGTACCGCGAACGCTTCATGCTGCACTACAATTTCCCGCCCTACGCCACGGGCGAATGCGGCCGTGTCGGCAGCCCGAAGCGCCGTGAAATCGGCCACGGTCGCCTGGCCAAGCGCGCGATGATCGCGGCGCTGCCGAAGGCGGAGGATTTTTCCTACACCATGCGCGTGGTTTCGGAAATCACCGAATCGAACGGTTCGAGTTCGATGGCTTCCGTCTGCGGATCGACGCTCGCGCTGATGGACGCCGGCGTGCCGCTCAAGGCGCACGTGGCCGGCATCGCCATGGGCCTGATCAAGGAAGAGAATCGTTTTGCCGTGCTGACCGACATTCTCGGTGACGAGGACCACCTCGGCGACATGGACTTCAAGGTGGCCGGTACCGACAGCGGCGTGACGGCCCTGCAAATGGACATCAAGATCCAGGGGATTACCAAGGAGATCATGCAGGTGGCGCTGGCGCAGGCCAGGGAAGCGCGTCTGCACATCCTTTCCCTGATGCAATCCGCCGTCGCCGCGCCGCGCGAGGAGGTTTCCGCCTACGCGCCGCGGCTCTACAGCATGAAGATCAATCCGGAGAAGATTCGTGACGTGATCGGCAAGGGCGGCGCCGTGATCCGCTCGATCACCGAGGAGACGGGCACCACGATCGACATCCAGGAAGACGGCACGATCACCATCGCCTCGGTCAACGGGCAAGCCGCCGACGCGGCCAAGGCGCGCATCGAAGCGATCACCGCCGACGTCGAAGTCGGCAAGATCTACGAGGGCACGGTGCTCAAGCTGCTCGACTTCGGCGCCATCGTCAGTGTCCTGCCGGGGCGCGACGGTCTGCTGCACATTTCGCAGATCGCCAACGAGCGCGTCAATGTCGTCGCGGACTACCTCAAGGAAGGGCAGAAAGTGCGTGTCAAGGTATTGGAAGCCGACGAGAAAGGCCGTGTCCGCCTGTCGATGAAGGCCGTTGCCGCCGAGGCTGCCGCTGCCGCGCAGACGGCCCACGCCGAAGCCGCGCCGCCGCAATGACGGCCCGGTCACCGGGCGCGTGGTGATGCCCGATCGCCCAAAGGACGCCGCGGCGTCCTTTTTTTTGACGATTACTTGGCGACCTGTTTCTCGCGCACTTCTTCGAGCGTCTTGCAGTCGATGCACAGCGACGCCGTTGGCCGGGCCTCCAGCCGCTTGATGCCGATTTCCACGCCGCACTTGCTGCAATAGCCGTAGTCGCCGTTATCGACCAAGGCGATGGTGTCCTCGATCTTCTTGATCAATTTGCGTCCGCGGTCACGATTACGCAGCTCGATGGCGATGTCGGCCTCTTGGCTGGCGCGATCGTTCGGGTCGGCGAATACCGTGGCTTCATCCTGCATGGTATGAACCGTCCGCTCGATGTCCCGCATCAATTCCTCCTTGAGGGTTTCGAGGATGGACCGGAAGTGAGCGCGCTGCCTGTCGCTCATGTATTCCTCGCCCTTCTTGGGGACATAGGGGACAAATTGTTTTGGTAGCAATTCTTCAGACATGTTCTGGACCATCCGTCGTTTTCGCGAAAATCGCTTAGATATCAGAAATACGGCAATACTGCAAGGAGGGGGGCGAAGTTCAGAGGACAGGGGACAGAAGACAGAAGACTGGGGACAGAGGACAGAAGACAGAAAAACCGAGCGCTCGGTTTTTCGTCCTTCACCCGGTCGAAGCGCCCAGGCTGGTCTGTCTTCTCAAGATTCTGTCCTCTGAATCAGAACGGCGCCGCGCTGGAAAAGGCGAGGCGCTTGCCCGTGACCGGGTGGGTGAGCGAGAGCCATTCGGCATGGAGCAACAGGCGGTCCGCCTTGTTTCTGACTTCTCCGTCGGCGTATAGCGGATCGCCGAGAATCGGGTGGCCGATCGCGCGCATGTGTACGCGCAACTGGTGCGTGCGACCGGTTTCCGGCACCAGGACGACGCGCGAGGCGTGATGCGTGTCGTCGTGGCCGATGACCCGGTAGCGCGTCAGCGCCGGCTTGCCCGACTCGGAATCGACCTTGTGCAGCGGACGGTTCGGCCAGTCCACGCACAGGGGCAGGTCGATTTCTCCCTCGCTTTCCTCCGGTCGCCCCTCGACGATGGCGACATAGCGCTTTTCCACACGGCGCTCCTGAAACAGGAGACTCAACGCGCGGTGCATCTTCTTGCCGCGCGCCAGGACGATCAGCCCGGAGGTGTCGAAATCCAGGCGATGCACGATCAGCGCGTCGGGAAACTCGCGCTGGAGACGGAGGATCAGACAGTCCTGCTTGTCCGGCCCGCGACCCGGCACCGAGAGCAGACGGACGGGCTTGCCGGCGACGATCATCGAGCGGTCGACGTGAATCAGGGGAACGGAGCCTTCCGCCGGATCGCGCCGAACGGGCGTCGAGGGCCGCGCGGGCGATGGAGGTGGCGCGATCATGGGATAATGCCGTGAAATACATGCGGTGACGCGGGATTATAGGCCAATCCCGAAGCGTCGCCGACGTCGTGACGCACGCAATAACGGGAAAACCGATGGACGTCTTTCTGCATCAATTTACCTTGGCTTTGCCGCTGTTCTCGCTGATTCTGATCGGTTACCTGACGATGCGCCTGACCGGCTGGCCGAATTCGGTCTCGGATGGCCTGTCGCGCTTCGTATTTTCCCTGGCGATTCCGGCCATGTTGTTCCGCCTGATGAGCAACTCGCGCGACCTGCCGCCGGTCGATTCGCGTCTGCTGATCGCCTTCTTCGGCGGCTGTCTGATCATTTTCGCCTTCGGGCGCTGGATTTCCTGGAAATTTTTCATGCTCGACGGGGTCTCCCAATCCGTCTTCGCGCTGGGCGGCATCTTCTCGAACTGTGTGATGCTGGGCCTGCCGCTGACCCGCGCTTCACTCGGAGAAGCCGCGGTTCCGTCGGTGGCGCTGGTGCTGGTGTTCAACTCGCTGATCCTGTGGACCCTGGTGACCGTTTCCGTGGAATGGGCGCTGCACGGAAACTTTTCGGCGCGGGGATTCGCCCGGACGGCGCGCGGCGTGCTGACCAATCCGGTGATCGTCGGCATTCTCTCCGGGACGCTTTTCGGCCTGAGCGGATGGACGCTGCCCGAGGCGATCGATTCGCCGATCGGCATGCTCGGCGACGCCGCCGCGCCGGTGGCGCTGGTCGTTCTGGGCATGGGCCTCGCCGAGTACGGCATCCGTGGTGGACTATGGATCAGCGTGTCGATTTGCGCGGTCAAGCTGATCGCCCAGCCCCTGAGCGTATGGGGACTGGCATGGCTGCTCGGTCTGCCGGAAATGGAAACCCGGGCCGTGGTCCTGCTCTCGTCGATGTCGGTCGGCGCCAATGTTTACCTGATGTCATGCCAGTTCAAGGCGCTGGAAGGCCCGACAGCCGGCGCGCTGGTCCTGTCGACGCTGCTCGCGTCGGTAACGACGCCGCTGTTCCTTGCGCTGACTCACTGATCAGTAGGTGGAAGACAGTCTCAGAAGACAGATTCCAGAGAAGACAGAAGACAGATCAGTTTGCGGCGCTTTGCGCCGTCCAGAGGACAGAAACCCAAGCGCTCAGGTTCAGAGGACAGGGATTGGAGAGGACAAAAGACAGATCAGTTTGCGACGCTTCGCGCCGTCCAGAGGACAGAAACCCAAGCGCTCAGGTTCAGAGGACAGGGAT
>JAITAJ010000016.1 GCA_031284185.1 Accumulibacter sp.
GCGCGAGGCGGACGTCATCATCGCCAATCGCCGGACCGATGCGCTGGCCGACGTGGCCGACAAGGTTTATACGCGGGATCTGTTTGGTGGAGATGCCTAGGTAGTGGCACGACCGCGCATCCTTTTTTTCAACATCAACGGATCGGGCATGGGACACATGAGCCGGTGTCTGGCCTATGCCCGCCGTCTGCGCGAGAGGGCGGACATCGCTTTTTTTTCATTGGCTTCCGCCATTGAAATCATCGAGGAAATGGGGTTTCGCGCCGATTATTTCGTATCTCATTTCTGGTCGTCCAACAGCGCCATCGAATGGAATTGCGAATTGTCCGTGCGCCTGGGCATGATGCTGGAGGAATTTCGTCCCGATGTAGTGGTGTTCGATGGTACTTGGCCATATCAGGGATTCATGGCGGCGTGCGGAGCCTATGGTGGATTGGGCCGGGTCTGGTCGAACCGTGGCCTGTTGAAAGAGGGTTCTCGCGCGGTACCGGTGGATGAGTCGCTGTTCGATCTGGTGATCCAGCCCGGCGAATTGGGGACGGTTTTCAATGAAAGCGTCCAGGCGGGCGGTGGGAAAAAGATCACCGTGCCGCCGGTAGCTTTGCTCGACGACGATGAACTGATGGATCGCGCGAGCGCGCGTGAAGCATTGGGTCTGGAGCCGCATGGTCGCTATGCGCTGTTTTCGCTGGGGCCGGGCAATCTGAAGGATGTCGGCGGGATAGGATGGTCGCTGATCCGGCGTTTCGAGGCGCTGGGATTCCGGGGGGTTTGGGCGCGAGCGCCGATCTCGGTGCGCGATGTCGAATTGCCGGAAGAAGTGCGGGCCATTTCAGTCTATCCCCTGGTTCGCTATCTGCGGGCCTTCGATGCCTTTGTCGGGGCGGCGGGTTATAACACTTGTATCGAAGTGGTGCAGGCGCGGGTGCCGGGTCTGCTGATCCCGAATACCTTGCTGGCGGACGATCAGGCGCGGCGGGCGGGCATGGTGGCTGAGAACGCGCCGGTGGTGGTGGCTTCGTGCGAGACGGAAGAAGACCGGCGGATGGCGATCGCGCGCCTGCTCGAATTGCTGGATGCTCCTTTATGCGCCGAATCCCCTGTCGCAATGCCTGGCGCAAGCCTGGCGGCGGAAGAGATTCTCGCGCTGGCGAATCGACGGGGTAATGGATGGGGTTGATGGAGGAAACCGGGGCTTTGCGCGCGCGCCTGAATGAATGGGCGCGAAAGCCGGAATGGTCGTTGTTGATCGACTATGAATTGCCGCAAAAGCCGACGGCGAGATGGTGCCGGCGAATACGGCAGCGGGGCGAGCAAATGCTGCGCATCTTGAGGTTCGATTGTTCCCGTTATCTCAATCAACCTTGGCAGGCTGGTTTGAAACACGTTGACCACGTACCGGAGGCGCGCCCCTTGTTGATGTGGGGGGAAGGGTACGAGCGCGAATTCGTGCGCGAGGCGTGCGAGGGCGCGAAGCGGTCATTGCAGGCTCATCCGGAGTTCGTGCCGGTATTGGTGACGGATGTCGCGGACTTTGTCTTTTTTTCCCGCTTGGGCTGGCTGGTCGAATATCTGCCCAGATTGAGCCGGGAGGGTGATTCCTACCGTGACAGGAAACGGCGTCACCTGGCCTGGTGTTATCGCCATGCCTTGGCCATCCCGTTGTCGGCGGGGTTGGGGAGTCGGGCGGAATGGGATGAATTGCTGAGGTCGGGTGGCAGGTGATGAGCAAGGATCGTTATGCGCTGCTGACGGTGGATACCGAAGCCCTGCCCAATCGAGCCTCGGAAGACCATGTGCGGCGCCTGATCTGGGGCAGGCACGAGCAGGGGACGGCAGGCATCCGCGAGATGTGCGGTGTGGCGGATGAAGTGGGCGCCCGGCTGGTTTTCTTCGTGGATGCGTGCGGCGCTTGTTCCCATCCGGATGAAATGGCCGAGGTAGTGCGCTGGCTGGATGCCGCCGGCCAGGACGTGCAACTGCATACCCATTCCGAATACTTGCCCGAGGCGTTCTGGCCGGAACACGGTTTCAGATACAGGCCGCGCTTTCTCAATCAATACGGAGCCGAAAGGGCGGCCTTCACGATCCGGCACTTCGGCAAGTTCATTTCGGACCTGACGGGCAAGCCGCTGCGCGCGTTCCGCGCGGGTTCGTTTCGCTGGAACGCGGACACGATACGCGCATTGGCCGAGGCGGGCATACCGCTTTCCTTCAACAATTCCATGCGAGCCTGGACGGATGGCGTTTGTCCCCATGCCGAACCCGTGAATCATCCCTTCGTCTGGTCGAATGGGATCATCGAGGTTCCCATGACCGAGCGAAAATTCCCGAATTTTGGGGGAAGCGCGTGGTGGGATAAGCTGACCTTCCCGTCATCCCGGCGTTATCGAGATCCGCCCTGGCGGGTGTTGTGGCCGTATACCCTTGGCAGGAATATTCAGGTGCTGGTCGTCCTGCTGCATTCCTGGTCGCTTTTGTATTGGGATGAGAACGGCCACGGAGTTTATCGGGACGACAAACGCCAAGAGGATTTTCGTAAACTGATGCGCCGCTTGTCCAAAGACTACGACATCATCACGACATCCGACTTCCTGGACCTGCGCGCGCTCGGCAGGATCGGAACGACGCATACGTTCGACCTGGCTCTCGCGGAAATGAAGCCGGCGGCTGGCGGGAAAGCCTGAGCATGCTTTTTTCCGGGGCTGCCTGGGCGCTTCTTCCTCGGGTCGGCATGAGGTGGCCATCATCCCGTTTCGATTGCTTGCTGGATTCCACAATGGCATTGACAAAGATTGACAGGATAAATCACCTACAGTGTCATGGCAGTGATCTGTCAAAACATGGCATACAGGTGCGTGTTGACGAAAACACCAAAACTTCGGTCGATTCCCTCTTTTCAAGCCTGGGCCTCGACATTTCGACGGCTATCGCGAAAAACATGACTCTATTGACCGCGGACCCGAATATTCACATGTACGCCGTGGATTGGACGTGGTAATGCGGATGAAGCCGGGAGAGAACAAGGCCGCCGCGAAGGATGCCGCGCCGGGTCCGGCGGAACCGCTTGGCTCGTTCGCGGGGTTCTTGCGGTGGCGGCTTGGTGAACCCTGGCTCGCCGCCAGCCGGGCGCTGACGCTTCGATGG
The DNA here is from genome assembly GCA_031284185.1 of Accumulibacter sp. Taxonomy (GTDB): domain Bacteria; phylum Pseudomonadota; class Gammaproteobacteria; order Burkholderiales; family Rhodocyclaceae; genus Propionivibrio. The sequence goes on from JAITAJ010000016.1 coordinate 3,148, forward strand.
CTCGAATGGCGTTTGCGTGAGCGCCGCCGCGGAGCCTCGTATGAACCCGAGCCGGGGAGTCTCTTGTACGTGGCGGCAAGCGCCTTGCCCTATCACGTCAGCGGTTACGCCACCCGCACGCACGAGGTGGTTCGCGCGTTGCGCGTGGCCGGAGCGAAGGTGCATGTGCTGACGCGCCCCGGTTACCCCAGGGATCGCAAGGATCGCCAGGGTGACGCCAAGGGCGGGGAAACCCGGGTCGGCGACGTGCGATACCGGCATGAGAGTCATCCCGCCAACAATCGCCCGGTGTTGCTCTACGCTTTGCAGGCAGCGCCGGTCGTGGCCGAGATCGCGGCGCGGGAGCGCGTATCCGTGATCCACGCGGCATCCAACCACGTCAACGCCCTGCCGGCGCTGCTGGCGGCGCGGCGGCTGGGTGTGCCGTTTCAATACGAAATGCGCGGTCTGTGGGAACTGACCCGCGTTTCGTGGATGCCGCGTTTCGATGGTTCGCAGGCTTACCGGCAGGGACTGCAACTCGAAGGGCTGGTGGCCCGCGAGGCGGACAGGCTGTTCGTCATCTCGGAGCAGCTTGGCAGGTTCGTGCGGAAACATTGGAGCGTCGATCCCGGACGCATGGCCTTGTTGCCGAATTGCGTGGATACGGATCGCTTCGTTCCCGCCGATCCGCAATGCGTCGAGATGGGCACGATCGCTTATGCCGGTTCGCTGATCGGGTACGAGGGGCTGGATACGCTGATCGATGCCGTGGCTCTGCTGGCCCGGTCGGAAATTCCCGTCACGCTCACCATCATCGGTGACGGCGAGGCCCGCCCGTCGCTGGAGGAACAGGCGCGTCGCCTGGAACTTTCCGGCCGGGTCCGGTTTCTTGGCAAGACAGGGCCGGACTCGGTGCGCGAGAAGCTGGGCCGCTGCGCCTTGGTGTGCATACCGCGCAAGCCGTTCAAGGTGTGCGAGATCGTGCCGCCCATCAAACTGGTGGAGGCGCTGGCGATGGGCAAGCCGGTGATCGTTCCCGATTTGCCGGTGTTTCGTGACGAAATGGGCGAGAGTCCGCCGGGATGGTTTTTCAGGGCGGGTGATGCGGCGGATCTGGCGCGTGTCGTCAGGGAAGCGCTGGCTGATCCCGGAATGCTGAAGGCATTCAGCGTTCGCGCAAGGGAATATGCGGCATCGAAGCGCCGCTGGCGTGATTTCATCGCCGAGGTATTGCCCGCCGCTTGTGAGGGGAATTGAATGGTCGGCCGGGTCATCAGAAAACTGGGGGCGCTCGTCTACGCCTATCCGAAAGTGCCGGAGGATGTCGAGCCGCCCGGGCCGTTCGGCCGCCTGAAAATCGCGCTCGTTTCCGATCATTTCACGGCGGAGTGCCTGTCGGCGGAATGCCGGGTACGCGCCATGACGCCCGCCAACTTCATGGAAGTCATTGGCGAGTGGAAGCCGGATCTGGTCTTCGTGGAGTCCGCTTTTCATGGAGTGAACGGCGCCTGGCGTTATGAATTGGCGAAGCAGCCGAAATGGTTGCGCCTGGGCAAGCCGACAGCTATCTTTCGCCTGGTGGAATTTGCTCGGGCGCATGGGATTCCGACGGTTTTCTGGAACAAGGACGATGATGCTTTTTTCGATGCCTTCATCGATGTGGCGAAGGTCTTCGATTTCGTGTTCACGACCGATGCGAACTGCGTGGAGCGCTATCGGCGGCAGGTGCCCGCGCATGTGCCGGTGAATACGCTGTCCATGCCTTACCAGCCGGCCTTTCACGAGTTTACGGGTTTCGATTTCACGCGCAGGGAAGCCTGCTTCACGGGCAGCTACTACCGCCGCATCCTCGACGAGCGCCGGCGTTTTCTCGACATGATGTTCGATGCCTGCGAGGATGCCGATATCCGCCTGAATGTTTTTGACCGGAATCATGATCGTCTCTCGCGCCATTTCGAGTTCCGCTACCCGAAACGGCCACAGTTGCGCGTGCATGGCCGCGTACCGCACCGCGAGACGGCGGCCATCTACAAATCGCACGTGGCGTCGCTCAATGTGAATTCGGTGACGGCGTCGGAGACGATGTGTTCCCGGCGTCTTCTCGAAATACTGGCTTGCGGCGGCATTGCGGTGACCAATCCGAGCCGCGCGGTCGATCGCTGTTTCCGTGACTATTGTCATGTAGTCGATTCGCGCGAAGAGGCGGCGGAAGCGCTGGCCAGGCTGCGCATCGCCGGTCCGTCGCGGGAGGATCTCGACCGGGCCGGGGCGGGAGCCGATTACGTCCGGCGGAACCATACCTGGGCGCGCCGGCTGGAGGAAGTCTGTGCCGTGGTGGGCATTTGAGCGAGGCCGCGCGACGTGATGCTCCAATGTCTTTTTTATCTTCTCCAGGCCATTTTCCTTTTAGTGGTGGTCTATTTCGCGCTGTATGTGGCGCTGGAACTGCGCGTTCTGCTGATTTCGCGCCGCGTGGAGCGGCGCAAGCTGATCGAGATGGCCATGCCGGACGCGGCAACGGGTGATTTTCATCCCCCGGTCAGCGTTCTGCTCCCGATCTGCAACGAATCCGCCGTGGTGCAACGCCTGATCGCCGCCGCCTGCCGCTTGCGCTATCCGGCGAAAGCCCTGGAAATCCTGGTGCTCGACGATTCGACCGACGGCACGTCCGAACTGGCGCGGAACGAGGTCGACCGCTACGCCGCCCAGGGCGTCGATATCCGGCTCATCCGGCGCCGGAACCGGAAGGGTTACAAGGCGGGGAACCTGGCCAATGGCATCCTGCAATCGTCCGGGGAATTTTTTGCGATCTTCGACGCGGATTTCGTGCCGCCCGAAGATTTTCTGTTGAAGACTCTCCCATGCTTCAAGGATCCCGGCTTGGGCTTCCTTCAAACGGGAATCGGCTACGAAAACAGTGACAAGTCTTTCCTGACGCGCTTCCAGGCCATGGAAATGGGGCATCAGCAATATGTCACGGTGGGTTTGAGCGAGGAGGGGAACATGGCCTCGCTCAGCGGCAGTTCATGCGTGTGGCGCAAGGCATGCGTGAAATCCCTGGGCGGCTGGAATGCCTCCACGGTGACGGAAGACGTGGACCTCGGCTACCGCGCGCAGTTCGGCGACTGGAAGTACGCCTATCTCCGCGACGTGGTTTCCATGTCGGTGCTGCCCGAGACCATTGGCGCCTTCCGGGTCCAGCGCGAGCGCTGGGGGCGCGGCTTGATCCACAGCGCCTTCAAGCACGCCAGGCAGATGTTCGGGCAACCCATGCCGCTGATGAGGCGCTTGCACGCAATTTCCGTGATGTTCTCATCCGTGCTCCTGGCATCGATCCACGTGCTGGTGCTTCTGAGCCTGCCGCTGAATGGCCTGATCGATTTTGAAGGCGCCGCCATCCAGTGGGCGGCGCTGATTTTTTTCGGGTTGGTGACCCTCTGGGCGCTCGACAACACATTCGGAGCGCGCAAGGCGGTTTGGTTCGAGGAAGGGAGGGGGATCGCGCGAACGCTCTGGGAGACCTACCTCTATGTCGCCATGTTTTTGCCGATGGCCTGGTATTACTTCGCGGGGGGTGTTCGGGCGCTGTTCGGGGTACATGGGGATTTCCACCGTACACCCAAGGGCGGGAACGAGTATCGGTCACGCATGCCGCGTATCAATGACGCGCTGTGGGCCGGGGAGATTTTTACCTTTGTCTATTCGATGCTGGCGATTTTCGTCATTCTGCGGCAGGGAAGCTACTTCCTGATTCCGCTGAATGTGACCGTATGCGTGGGGTTCGGCAGGGTGTTGTATTGGTCGTGGCGGGAAAGGCGCGGGGGCGCGGATGATTGATCCCGGACGGTACGGCAGGGTCCTGATCACCGGCGCGACCAGTGCCATTGGCGCCGCCTTGGCGCTCGAATATGCGCGGCAGGGCACGACGCTTTACCTGCACGGCCGCAATGAGACAAGGCTGGCCGAAGTGGCGGAGCGTTGCCTGACCAGGGGCGCCCAGGTGCGGACGCAACGCCTGGACGTGCGTGATTCTTCCGCCTTGCGAGCCTGGCTGGAACCCTTGGGGCCGCTGGACCTGGTGATCGTCAATGCCGGCATGAACACGCATGTCGGCCCGGCGGGCGAGCCTGAGCCTTGGGAGTCCGTCGAGGCTTTGCTGGACGTGAATCTGAAGGCCGCGATGCTCGTCGTTCAGGCGGTGCTGCCCGCCATGCGGGCGAGGGGCGGCGGGCAGATCGCCCTGCTTAGCTCGCTGGCGGCGTATTTCGGCTTGCCGGCGACCCCGGTCTATTGCGCGACCAAGGCGGCCATCAAGGCCTATGGCGAGGCCCTGCGCGGCTGGCTGGCGCCGGAAGGCATCAAGGTCAATGTGATCATGCCGGGCTACGTCGAGTCGCCCATGTGCGATGACATGCCGGGACCGAAACCATTCCTGTGGCCGCCCGAGCGCGCGGCCAGGGCGATCCGTAAAGGACTGGATCGAGACAAGGCGCGCATCAGTTTTCCCTTCCCCCTGAACTGGGGCGCGTGGTGGCTCGCGGTGCTGCCGTCCGCGCTTTCGTCCCGCATCGTGTGCCGGCTGGGTTACGGTGGACAGGGTGATTGAGGCGGCCTTCGTTTCGGTGTTTTCGGCATCGCTGGCCGGTCTGGCGCTATCCGTCGTGATCGAACGCCTGATGACGCCGCGCCCTCCGCTCGCGCGGGCATGGCCGGCCTGGACCTTGCATTGCGGCATGTGCTTGTCGGCCCATGCCCTGCTGACCCTGATGCTGGGTCGTCCCTGGTTCGCCGCCGCCGCCGTGTCGTCTTTTCTGTTGATGCTGGTGCTGGTGAACAACGCCAAGGTCAAGGCATTGCGCGAGCCTTTCGTTTTTCAGGACTACGAATATTTCACCGATGCGATCCGGCATCCGCGTCTCTACATTCCCTTTCTGGGGTGGTGGAAGTTCCTGGGCGCGGCAGCGGGGTTTGTATCCGCCGTGGCGATCGGATCGTGGGGCGAGGCGGCGCCCATCCGGCGATTCGCCTGGTCAGGCCAGTTGGGCGGGATTTCCGTGACGCTTGCCGCAGGCGCGCTGTTGTTGCTGATGGGAAAGAGGAGAACGCTTCCGGTGAGTTTCGAGCCGGCGCGAGACGTCTGTTCTCTGGGGCTGCTGGCCTTCCTCTGGCGGTATGCCCAAGAGGAAAGGACGCCGTTGTCGCTTGCTTCATCTTTCGGATACCTTCCCGTGGAGCGCCCGGAAGGCGACTGGCCGCATCTGGTCGCGGTGCAGAGCGAATCGTTCTTCGACCCGCGACCGCTGTATTCCGGCATCCGTCCTGAAGTGCTGGCCGAGTTCGACCGTCTCAGGAGCGATGCCGTGGCCCACGGCAAGCTGAAGGTTCCCGTCTGGGGGGCCAATACGGTGCGCACCGAGTTTGCCTTTCTCTCCGGGATCGGCGAGGAGAGGCTCGGCATCCATCGTTTCAACCCCTATCGCGGCATTGCCGCCGGTCGAGATGTGCCGTCGCTGGCCTCTTACCTGAAGCGTCTGGGGTATCGCACGGTCTGCGTCCATCCGTACCCGGCCGGTTTTTACCGGCGCGATCGTGTGTATCCGCGTCTGGGGTTCGATGAATTCCTGGACATCCGCGCGTTCGGTGGCGCGATGCGCGCCGGCCCCTACATCGGCGATGACGCCGTGGCCGGCAAGGTTGCCGCTCTCCTGGAGGAAGCCGAAGGCCCGATGTTCATCTTCGCCATCACGATGGAGAACCACGGGCCGCTGCACCTCGAGCGGGTGGCCCCTTCGGACGTCGAGGCGTCGTATTCCGTACCG
>JAITAJ010000175.1 GCA_031284185.1 Accumulibacter sp.
TGATACGGGTCGAGCGCGGTCACCGGCTCGTCGGCGAGGAGGACCGGAGCGCCGACCGCCAGCACCCGCGCCAGACGCGCAAGGAATCGACGCGCATCGCGGCGATGGTGGCTTCGTCCTCTCCGCGAAAATTCGAAAGAGGCTATACTTTCGATGAAATTCCTTGTATAACTCCCAGTGGCCGGAGGTAGTTGCCGTAGCCGGCTTCCGGGCGCAATGCCGCCCAGCGCATTGTTCGCGCAGAGTGACTTGCTTGATTAAACCATAACAGAAAGGGAGCTTCGTCATGACAACTTTTCGTACTTTCGTCAGAGTGGAAAACGTGGAAACCCAGGTTTTCGACTGGGGAAAATTGCAATGGCTTTCCGAACCCCGGGTGACCGGAGCCGATCACATGGCGACGGGCATCGTGACGCTCGCGCCGGGAAAAGGCCATGCGAAACACAATCACCCCGGCTGTGCCGAAATTCTTTTCATCCTCCAGGGCAAAGGCGAGCAGATCGTTTTCAGTGAGGAGGGGGAACAGAAGAAAACCGTAACGCCGGGAGATCTCGTTTATCTGAAACCGGGAGAATTCCACTCCACCTACAATATTGGCGAGGGCGATATGGAGATCCTGGCCGTGTATCAGTACGCCGGTCCGGAAGCGGCTCTGCGCGCCGATCCGGGCTGCACCGTACTGCCCCCGTCGGCGCAGTAGACCGGGGGTCGGAATCGGCGCGGTTCGCCGCCGGGCCGAGCGGAAAGTCGCGCCGCTTTTTCCTGCTGGCGCGTCCATTGCGGATTGGGAGGTCAATATGAAAAGAGTATACGTCATCGGTACCTGCGACACGAAGTTCCCCGAACTGTCCTACGCCAAGGGACTTCTGGAAAAAGCAGGGGTTGTCCCCGTGCTGGTGAATGTTGGCATCTTTCCGGTTGAACACCCGGTGGACGTGAAGAATACCGAGGTCGCGAAATATCACCCCACAACCCCCGATTTTCTTGCCGACGTCAAAGATCGTGGCGAAGCCGTGGGCATGATGGCCGAAGCCTTGGAAGCGTTCCTACTTTCCCGCGCCGACATTGCCGGCGTCCTCGGCATGGGAGGCACCGGCAACACATCGCTGGTTACTCGCGACATGCGGGCGGTCCCTGTCGGCCTGCCCAAGCTCATGGTCTCCACCGTGGCCTCCGGCGATGTTTCTCCTTACGTCGGCCCAACCGACATCTGCATGATGGCCTCCGTGGCCGATGTGGCCGGACTGAACCCCGTCATCCGCGCGGTGCTTGGCAACGCGGCCCACGCCGTGGCGGGCATGGTCGCCAACACCATACCGGAAGCCATCGCGCACAAGCCGTTACTCGGCATGACCATGTTTGGCGTGACGACTCCCTGTGTGCAGAAACTCATCGACATTTTCAAGGACGAATACGACCCGCTCGTGTTCCATGCCACGGGAACGGGGGGCCAAGCCTTCGAGAAGCTGATCGATTCCGGCATGATCAAGCACGTTATTGACGTTACGCTGACGGAAGTGTGCGATCTCCTCATGGGCGGCGTGATGAGCGCCGGGCCGGACAGGCTCGGTAGCATCGCCCGCACGAGGATCCCCTATGTGGGCAGCCTCGGCGCGCTGGACATGGTCAATTTCGCTGCCTTGGACACGGTGCCGGAACGGTACAAAAAACGAAAACTGCACGTGCACAACGCCAACGTGACCCTGATGCGCACGACGCCCGAGGAAAATGAGGCGATGGGCCGCTGGATAGGGGGAAAACTCAATGAATGCGAAGGTGAGGTGCGCTTTCTGATTCCGGAAGGCGGCGTTTCCGTCATTGATGTGCCGGGCATGCCGTTTTATGATCCCGAAGCGGACAGGGCGCTCTTCGAAAGCCTCGAGGCTACGGTCAGGCAGACGGAAAAGCGCCAGCTCATCCGCCTGCCGTACAGTCTGAACGATCCGGCCTTCGCCGAGGCCCTGGCCGAGCATTTTCGTGCGGTCACACGGTAATTCGCGATGGCCGGATCATCATCGTCATAATTTTTCTTCGGAGGTTTAAACCATGGCACTTACGCGAACGACGATCCTCGACACGCTGCGCGCGAAAATCGCGGCCGGAAAACCCATCATCGGCGGTGGCGCGGGTACAGGGATTTCCGCCAAATGCGAAGAAGCGGGCGGCATCGACCTGATCGTCATCTACAATTCCGGCCGCTATCGCATGGCCGGACGCGGCTCCTTGGCCGGGCTGCTTGCCTACGGCAATGCCAACGACATCGTTCTGGAACTCGCGCGCGAAGTCCTCCCGGTGGTGAAGAAAACGCCCGTGCTCGCGGGCATCAACGGCACCGATCCCTTCACCAACTGGGATTCGTTCTTGCACCGCATCAAGGACGAGGGTTTTGCCGGAGTGCAGAATTTTCCCACCGTGGGGTTGATCGACGGCGTATTCCGCGCCAATCTGGAAGAAACCGGCATGGGCTACGCGCTTGAAGTCGATGCCATCGAAAAGTCGCGGAAAATGGACCTGCTGACCACGCCGTATGTGTTCAACGCCAATGATGCGCGGGTCATGACCGAGGCCGGCGCGGACATCCTGGTCGCACACATGGGCTTGACGACGGCGGGCAGCATCGGCGCACAGACGGCCAAGAGCTTGGACGACTGCGTCACGCTCATCGATGAGATCGCCGCCGCGGCCCGTTCGATACGTTCTGACATTATCATCCTCTGTCACGGCGGCCCCATCGCCATGCCCAAGGATGCCAGCTACGTTCTGCAAAAGTGCAAGGACATCCAGGGCTTCTACGGTGCGAGCAGCATGGAGCGCCTACCGACCGAAACAGCCATCAAGGCCCAGGTGGAGGAGTTCGGCAGAATCACTTTTTGAGCACGGTCATCCCGTGACGGGTCATGGCGGGGATGATTGGTAACGAACATCAACGGGCCGTGGTCGGGCATGCTTGCCCGACAGGGCTCCATCAGGTACAAGCCTGCTTTGGGGTACATGGTTCGTCTCCGGCCTCCTTCGTCAAAGTGCTTTTCACATACTTACTTAACCCCGCTGCCTCCTCGGCAGCGGGATGCCTGCCAGATGATTTTCAGTGACATTTGCGTTTTGGAAAGAAAAAACCAAATGTCACCGCCTGTCCTCTGACGCCGCTTCCAGTCCGCGGGTAAATCCTGCGCGATCAGCACGAGCCGGATCACGGAACGGCTCTCCATCAGTTGCCGCATGAGCGGATGACGGGTGTGCAAGGAGCGGGCATGCGCAGTTTCCCAGCGGATGCCGTCGACAACGACGAAGAAGTCGGGCGGATCGGCCAGCAGTCTTTCAGCGCCAGTTGTCC
>JAITAJ010000251.1 GCA_031284185.1 Accumulibacter sp.
AACGCTCGTTCGAAAAAGAAAATACTCGATCTCATCGACGGCTTGTCATCCCATGAGCTTCCCTACGATATCCAGTTGCGAAGCTGGATCAAGGAAAAACGCCTGAAGGCGGGATTCACCTTTCCGTTCTTGACGACGGCATCGAGCCAGGCCGACTGTTCGGAAATTCAGCTGAGGAAATTCCAGGTAAGGGACATGGTCATGAATGCGTATCGGAGACTCGTATGGCTGGACTTTGAACAGTTTCGGGAAAATCCGGTGGAGTCCCTGAACAAACTCGATGCGGGTCGTTTCGACGTGCAATCCTTGTATTTCTCTCAGATTCTGTCGGTGATTCTTTCAGAACCCGTGGCTGCAAAATGATCCTTGCCTCGCGCCGGCGCGATAATGAAGGACTTTCAACCGCCGCGCCTTGCGGGCGGGATTTCAGGCCGGAGCTGGTTTTACGATGAATACCCACAAAAAAAACGAAGCCGCGCGGCTGTTCGCCGAGGGGCTGGCGCATCAGCAGGCGGGGCGGCTGGCCGAGGCGCGCGCTTGCTACGAGCGGGGACTGAAATACGATCCCGGCAATCCCGATGCCTTGTTTCTGCTCGGCAAGGCGATGTTCGACGACGGTGACGCTCCCGCCGGCGAGCGCCGGATGCGCGCGGCGATCTCGGCGCGGCCACAGGCCGCCAATTACCACGCCGGGCTGGCGCTGTCGCTGTTCGGCGCCGATCGCGCGGACGAGGCGCTGGAAGCGTTCGTCCACGCCGTGCGCGGCCTTCCGAATGATCCGGCGCTGTGGCGCGGACTGGCGGTCAGCGCGGTTCGGCGCGGGCAGCCGGATACCGCCCTCGACGCCGTGATGGAATGGCGGCGGCTCGCGCCGGACGACGCCGACGCGGCGCGGCTGCGCGACAAGCTCCTCGCTCAACGGCATTTCGAGCGCGGCGCGGCGCTGGCCGAGGACGAACCGGAAGCGGCGGTCGGCGAATACGAAGCCGCGCTGGAATTCGAGCCGGAATCCTCGTCGATTCTCGTCAATCTGGGCAACCTCCACGCGCGGCTCGGGCACGAGGACGAAGCGCGGGCTTCGTATGAGCGGGCCATCGCCTTCTCGCCGGACGATGCGTCGGCGCGTTTCAATCTCGCCATGCTGTACCTCGACGCCAATCGCCGCCTCGACGCGATGGCCGCGCTCGAACGGGCGGCGGCCTGCGATCCCGGCAACGGGCTGATCGCCGCGCACTTCCTGTTCCAGAAGATGCATCTGTGCCGCTGGGACGGCATCGGCGAGCTTGCTCGGCGCGTCCGCGCGGCGGTCGAGAACGACACGGCGGACATTCCGCCGTTCATCCTCCTGTCGATGCCGGGCACGACGCCGGATTTGCAGCGCCGCGGCGCCGAAAACCACAGCCGCCGCCTGAGCCGCGGCGAAACGCCCGCGCCGCCGGCGCGCGGGGAGCGGCGCGGGCGTCTGCGCGTCGGCTACCTCTCGTCGGATTTCAAGCAGCACGCCACGGTCTTCCTGATGGCCGACATGCTCGAAGCGCACGACCGTTCGCGCTTCGAGATTTTCCTTCTGTCCTACGGCGTCGATGACGGGAGTCCGGCGCGCGCGCGCGTCATGGCCGGCGTCGAGCATTTCGTCGAACTCGCCGGTTTGTCCGCCCGGAACGCCGTCGCGCGCGTCGCCGCGCTGGAGCTGGACGTGCTGATCGATCTCAAGGGATACACCGAGGGCAATCACAGTGAATGGCTGCAATACCGTCTGGCGCCGGTACAGATCAACTGGCTCGGTTATCCCGGCACGCTCGGCGCGCCGTGGGCCGATTACCTGATCGCCGACGAAATCGTCGCTCCGATGGCGCATCAGTGGATGTTCAGCGAGCGTCTGTGGCATCTGCCCGGCTGTTATCAGCCGAACTGCCGCGAACGCGCGCGTGGTCCGGCGCCGGCGCGCGCCGGAGAGGGGCTGCCGGAAGAGGCCATCGTGTTGTGCTCGTTCAACCAGACCTACAAGATCACGCCGGAGATGTTCGCTCTCTGGCTCGACGCGTTGCGCGCCGTGCCCGAGGCCGTACTCTGGCTATGGGCGTCCAATCCCTGGGCCGAGGATGAACTGCGGCGCGTGGCCGCCGAATCCGGCGTGGTGTCCGAGCGTCTCGTCTTCGCCGAAGGGCGGCCGCAGGCGGAGCACCTGGCGCGTCTGCCGCTCGCCGATCTCGCGCTCGATACCTTCCCCTGCAACGGCCACACGACGACCTCCGATGCCTTGTGGGCCGGTGTGCCGGTGGTGACGTTACGGGGCGAAGTTTTCGCCGCGCGTGTGGCGGCGAGCCTGTTGACGGCCGCTGGGCTGGACGAACTCATCGCCGCCACGCCCGAAGCCTATCGTGAGCGCATCGTCACCCTGTGTCGAGACGCCGGATTTCGCGCCCGGATGCGCGCGCGGACCGAAGCGCTCCGAGCCTCCTCCGACCTGTTCGACAGCGCAGCCTTCGCCCGCAAGCTCGAGGCGTTACTTGTTCAGAAGACAGTTTCAGAAGACAGAAATTTGAGAAGACAGATGACAGATGAGTTTGGGCGCTTCGCGCCGAGTGAGGACGAAAAACCGAGCGCGCGGGGTCAGAGGACAGAGGTTTGAGAGGACAGTTTCAGAGGACAGAAACTGGAGAAGACAGAAGACAGATGAGTTTGGGCGCTTCGCGCCGGGTGAGGACGAAAAACCGAGTGCGCGGAGTCAGAGGACA
>JAITAJ010000295.1 GCA_031284185.1 Accumulibacter sp.
GAGGTGGACAGATGAGCGATACAGTCAGGCAGGACAGGAAGGCCGTCGTCGGCATAACGGAACCGGGTTACGCCGACCATGAGGTCGAAAACAGGCTCTTGCAGCCGCTGGGCGCGGAACTGCGGTTTCTGCGCTGGGGCGGGGATCGGTCGAGACTGCTGGAACAACTGACCGGCCTCGACGTTGTCATGGTGCGCGACATCCCCGTGATGGACGCGGAGGCCATCGGACGGCTCCGCGAGGGGGGCGGGATCGTGCGCTACGGCATCGGCGTCGATAACGTCGATCTGGACGCCGCGAAACAGCGCGGCATCAAGGTCGCCAACGTGCCCGACTACGGCGCCGACATCGAGGTGGCGGATCATGCGGCGGCCCTGACGCTGGCGCTGCTCCGGCGTGTCGTCACGCGCGATACGCAGGTGAAGGCCGGACAATGGAACATCGCCCAGAAGGAACCGATTTACCGGATCGCCGGCTCGGTCCTCGGCCTGGTCGGCTTCGGCAAGATCGCCCGCGCCTACCTCGGAAGAATGCGCGCCTTCGGCATCGATGAGGTGCTGGTCCATGACCCCTACGTCACCGACGATTTCGTCGCCCGGTTCGGCGCCAAACGGGCCGGTTTCGAGACCATCTGCCGCACGGCCCGGATCATCTCCCTGCACGCGCCGGCCACCCCGGAGACGCGCCATCTCGTCAACGCCGATACGCTGGCCCTGATGAACGAAAGAACCAGTCTCATCAATACCTCGCGCGGCGGGCTGGTCGACGTCGCGGCGCTGGCCGATGCCTTGCGGGCGCGGAGAATCTTCGGCGCGGCGCTCGACGTGATCGACAAGGAACCGATCACGGACGATTGTCCCTTGCGCGGTCTCGATAACGTCATCCTGACGGATCACACCGGCTGGTACTCGGAAGCCTCGGTGCGCGCGATGCAGGAAAAGGCGGCCGAGGCGGCCGTGGAAATACTGACGACGGGCGTGCCGACGCATTGGGTCAATCGGTGGTGAGCTTCCGGCTCTTGCGGAAAATTCGCCGCAAGCCGATAATCCATGAGTTTTCAGAAGTCAGAAAATAGTCCTCAGAGGACAGAGACTGGAGAAGACGGAAGCTCGGGGTGCCCTTCGTTTGGAGGGGAGCGTTTCTCTTATATAGAGTCATGGTTGCGGTTCCGGCCTTTTTTCAGGGCGGGGCCGCGCTTTGGGGCTGCCTTGACAGGCGGGGTTTCAAATCGAAGTGGGTTCACGATCACTAACTAACGCATTTCAATGGAGGAAGGATAATGAAAAATACGCTCAAGATGACCGGCATGGCACTGAGTCTTCTGGTTGCCGCCGGCCTGATGGCCGCCGCGCCGGCGGGCGCCGCCGAAACGAAAACGATCAAGGCGGGCATTGGCCTGAATGAGCAAAGCCCTCAATACAAGGGGCTGCTGAAATTCAAGGAACTCGTCGAGGCCGAATCCAAGGGCCGTTTCAAGGTCGATCTTTTCGCCAACGCGCAACTGGGTGACGATGCCAAGATGATGACTTCGCTGCGCGCCGGCACGCTGGAAATGACCTGTCCTTCCACCGCGCCGATCGCCGGCCTGGACAGGAAATGGATGGTCTTCGATCTCCCGTTCCTGTTCCCCAACGAGGAAGTCGCCGACAAGGTTCTCGATGGACCGTTCGGGCAAAAATATCTGGACTCCCTGCCGGCCCACGGGATCATCGGCATGTCCTTCTGGGAAAACGGTTTCCGTCAGTTGACCAACAGCAAGGTCGAGGTCAAGTCGCCGGCGGATCTGAAGGGGCTGAAGATCCGGACCATGGAAAATCCGGTGCATCTGGCGACCTTCAAGACCCTGGGCGCCAACCCGACGCCGATGCCTTTCAGCGAAATCTTCTCGGCCCTGTCGGAAAAGACGATCGATGGTCAGGAAAACCCGTCGACCACCAACTTCCTGCAAAAGTATTACGAGGTCCAGAAGTTCACCACGCTGTCCAATCACTTCTATTCGCCTTTCGTGTTCATGTACAGCAAGAAGCTCTGGGACACCCTGTCCAAGGAAGATCAGGCGCTCATTCTCAAGGCGGCGAAGGAGGCGGGCGCGTATCAACGCAAGATCAACCGCGAAACCATGGGTGAAGCCGTCGCCGGCATGGAAAAGGCCGGCATGACGGTGACCCGTCTGACGCCGGAGCAACATCGGGCCTTCGTCGACGCCACCAAGGACATCGCGGGGCAGTTTGAAAAAGACATGGGGGCGGACAACTTGAAGGCGATCCTGGAAGAGATTGCCAAGGCCGCCAAGTAACGATAAAAATCAGACGCAGGATCGTTGAAATACGCCCAGGTGAAATCGGGCCGGCGATCCTGCTTCTTTTTGTCGACGAAGAACAAGAAACAACGGGTAACACCCTTTTGAGGGAACGAGGGTATGGGGAGTTTCAGCCAAATGCTCAATCGCGCGCTGCACGCAGCGATCGCGATATGCCTGTCATGTATGGCCGTCTTTGTTTTCGGGAACGTCGTATTGCGCTACTTCTTCAATTCGGGGATCACCTGGGCCGAAGAAGCGTCCCGATACCTGTTCATCTGGCTGATTTTCCTGGGGGCCATCGTGGCTTCCCGCGAAAATGCCCATCTGGGCGTGGATACGCTGGTGAGCCGGCTGTCGGTGAAAAACCGGCGGCGCGTGTTCGTCGTGAGCAACCTTCTCGTGGCCGTCACGATGGGCTTGTGCGCCGATGGCACGTGGAAACTCACGGAACTGACCGTCAATCAGGTGTCGGCGTCGATGCGTCTGCCGCTGGCCTTCGTCTATGTCTCCGGCTTCGTTTGCAGCGTGGGCATGGTCATGATCGCGCTCAACAATCTCTATCGCTTGCTTGCCCGGAAAATGGATGAAAACGAGCTGGTCATGACCGTCGACTCGGAAGAACAGAATTTCGCCGGTCGATCCCTTGAAGAAACCGAAAAGGGGGGAGAAAAATCATGATCATGACCATGACCGTATTCCTCGGCTCGCTCCTGGCCGCGATGGCGCTGGGCGTTCCCATCGCCCACTCATTGATCATGAGCGGAATCGCGCTGCTGTTCTATCTTGACATGTTCGACACGCAGATTCTGGCGCAAACGCTGTTGGACGGAGCGGACAACTTTCCGCTGATGGCCATCGCCTTCTTCATCCTGGCCGGCGAACTGATGAACGCCGGCGGCGTTTCCAAGCGCATCATCGACTTCTCCATCACCGTCATCGGCCACGTCAAGGGCGGGCTGGGCTACGTCGCCATCCTGGCCACCCTGCTCTTTTCCGGGCTGACGGGTTCGGCCATCGCCGACGTCGCGGCCCTGGGCGCCATCCTCATCCCGGTCATGGAGGAGGCGGGCTACAAGCGCAGCCACTCCGCGTCGCTCATCGCGGCGGCGGGCATCATTCCGCCGCTGATTCCGCCCAGCGTGCCCTTGATCATCTTCGGCGTCACCGGCAACGTCTCCATTCCCAAGCTGTTCATGTCCGGCATCGTGCCCGGTGTGCTGCTGGGGATTTGTCTCGCGCTGACCTGGGCCTGGGTCGCGCGCAAGGAACAGTACAAGGTTCAGCCCAGAAAACCGCTCAGTGTCGTGTTGAAGGCGGCCAGGGGCGCGGTCTGGGCTTTCATCATGCCGGTCTTCATCGTCGTCGGATTGCGCGGCGGCGTGTTCACCCCGACCGAAGCCGCCGCGGTCACGGTCTTCTTCGCCCTGTTCGTCGGCTTCGTCATCTACCGGGAACTCAAGTTCAGCCACATGACCCGCGTGCTGGTTTCATCGGCCAAGACGACCAGCGTCGTCATGTTCCTCGCGGCGGCGGCGATGGTCACGTCGTGGCTGATCGCCGTGGCGAACATTCCGGCGCATCTGGCGGAGACCCTGGCGCCCGTGATGGACAACAAGATCCTGCTGATGTTT
Organism: Accumulibacter sp.; assembly: GCA_031284185.1. Taxonomy (GTDB): domain Bacteria; phylum Pseudomonadota; class Gammaproteobacteria; order Burkholderiales; family Rhodocyclaceae; genus Propionivibrio. The sequence continues at coordinate 3,934 of JAITAJ010000295.1, forward strand.
GCCATCAACCTCGTCGTGCTGCTGGTCGGCACCGCCATGGATTCGACGCCGACGATCCTGATCCTCACGCCGGTGCTGATGCCCATCGTCCTGGAGGCCGGCATCGATCCGGTCTACTTCGGATTCATGTTCGTGTTCAACAACATGATCGGTCTGCTGACGCCGCCGGTCGGCACCGTGCTCAACGTCGCCGCGGGCGTGGGCAAGGTCTCGCTGGATGAAATCATCCGAAGGGTCTTGCCCTACATGTGGATCGAAATTCTGCTGCTCGTGCTGCTCACGGTCTTCCCGCGACTCGTGGAAATCCCGCTGCAATGGTTCCTGCCCAAGTAGGCGGGCATGGCCGCGGAAAAACGTCCAGGCGCGATGTCCGGCGGCGCCGGGGCGGGAGCGGAACGATCCGCGCCTGAATCCGCGGCGAGCGTCCTTCCGGCGAAGAGGCCGGAAGGACGCTCGCCCGCGTGGAAATACGGAGGCCGCCCGGAACGAACCCGGAAAGGCCACCCCTCCAGAGCGGTCACGCTTGAAACCCCGGCTCCAGGCGGGTGTCTCGATTTTCGTACCGCTTCTTGCGAGCGGGTTTTCAGATTGGAGTTGATTTTACGATGTACCGCATGTTCAGAATGGCCGGCATGGCGCTCGCTTCTTTGCTCGCCGCCGGCTTCATCGCCGCTTGCGACTCCCGGACCGGCACGCGGGCCAGCGTTCGGGAGAGCGGCGCTCGGGAGGTCCCGGTTCCCGCCGAGCCGAAAATCGAGGCAAGAGCCATCCGGGCCGGCATCGGCCTGGATGAGCGGAGTTCGCAATACAAGGGACTGTTGAAGTTCAAGGAACTCGTCG
>JAITAJ010000049.1 GCA_031284185.1 Accumulibacter sp.
GCCTTCCCTCCCCACGCGCCTTCCCTGCCGGGAAGATGGGGTTCCAGAAGTGACCCGGCGTGATCCGAAATATCGTGCCGATGTTGTTCGCAAGACATGAGATGCCCCAAGAGGTTTAATCCTTATAGATTAACACTGATCTTGTGACGACACTATCTAAGCGCTGTCCTCTGAAATGCTTCGCGCCGGGCAAGGACAAAAACCCGAGCGCCCGGTTCTTCTGTCCTCTGTCTTCTCTAGGCTCTGTCCTCTGAAATGCTTCGCGCCGGGTAAGGACAAAAATCCGAGCGCCCGGTTTTTCTGTCCTCTGTCTTCTCTAATCGCTGTCCTCTGAACCCGAGCGCCCGGTTTTTCCATCCCACCCGGCGCGAAGCGCCCAAACTGATCTGTCTTCTGTCCTCTATCTTCTGTCCTCTGAACCGTATGCTAGAATCCCGCCCCATGCTCATCTCACTCAACGGCGAATCTCGCCGACTCCAGGATCGCTTGACCGTGGCATCGCTCGTCGAATCCCTCGGTTACGCCGGCAAGCGCATCGCGGTCGAGCGCAACGGTGAGATCGTTCCGCGCAGCCGTCACGCGGAGGTCGCCCTGGCGGAAGGCGACCGCCTCGAAATCGTCGTCGCCGTCGGCGGCGGCTGAACGTTTTCCGCTCGCGCTCCGGTCGGACACGGCGTCTTTTCCGCCTTTTTACTCGCTCATGGGGATGTCATGGACACAGAGACACACCGCCTGACGATCGCGGGCAGGGCCTACGGCTCGCGTCTGCTGGTCGGAACCGGCAAATACAGGGACTTCGCCGAAACGCGCGCGGCGATCGACGCCTCGGGCGCGCAGATCGTCACCGTCGCCATCCGGCGCATGAACATCGGCCAGAATCCCGGCGAACCGAATCTGCTCGATGCCTTGCCGCCATCGCGCTTCACCATCCTGCCGAACACGGCGGGTTGCTTCACGGCGGAAGACGCGGTCCGCACGCTGCGCCTGGGCCGCGAACTGCTCGATGGTCACGCGCTGTGCAAGCTCGAAGTGCTCGGCGATCCGGGCAGCCTGTTCCCGAATATGCCGGAGACGCTCAAGGCCGCCGAAATTCTGGTCAGGGACGGTTTCCAGGTGATGGTGTACTGCGCCGACGACCCGATCCAGGCCAGAATGCTCGAAGACATCGGCTGTGTCGCGGTGATGCCGCTCGCCTCGCTGATCGGGTCGGGAATGGGCATCGTCAATCCGTGGAACCTGCGCCTGATCGTCGACGCGCTCAAGGTGCCGGTGCTGGTCGATGCCGGCGTCGGTACGGCGTCCGACGCGGCCGTGGCCATGGAACTCGGTTGCGACGGGGTGTTGATGAATACCGCCATTGCTCATGCCCGGAATCCGGCGCTGATGGCCGGCGCCATGAAGAAGGCCGTCGAAGCCGGCCGGGAAGCCTTTCTGGCGGGACGCATGGCGCGCAAATATTACGCGGCCGATCCGTCGTCGCCGGCCGCCGGCCTGATCGGTTCGTGAGGGACGGGCAGACGGGCCTTCCTCCGGACGGGCATGCCCGCCACATCCGCAGTTTCGTCTTGCGCCAGGGGCGCGTGTCCAATGCCCAGCGGCGCTATCACGACGAAATGATGGGCCGGGTGGGCATTCCCTACACGCCCTCGCCGCTCGATCTCGACGCCGTGTTCGGGCGTCGGGCGCCGCGCATTCTCGAAATCGGTTTCGGCATGGGCGAGACCTCGGCGGCGATCGCCGAGGACAACCCGCAAAACGACTACATCGGCGTGGAGGTGCACACGCCGGGCGTCGGCAGCCTGTGCAAGCTGATCGCCGAGAAAGGCTTGCGCAACCAGCGCATCGTTCAACACGATGCGGTCGAGGTGCTGCGCGACATGATTCCGGGGCGCGTCCTCGACGGCATTCACATCTTTTTTCCAGACCCCTGGCCGAAGGCGCGCCATCACAAGCGCCGGCTGATCCAGCCGCCATTCGTGGCCCTGCTCGCCGACCGGCTGAAGGCGGGCGCTTACATTCACCTGGCGACCGACTGGGAGGATTACGCGGAGCGGATGCTCGATGCGCTGTCGACGGAACCCTCCTTGCGCAATACCGCCGACGGCTACGCGCCCCGCCCCGCTTACCGTCCGCCGACCAAGTTCGAACAGCGCGGTCTGCGTCTCGGTCATGGCGTGTGGGATCTGGTTTTCCGGCGTCTCTGAAATCGGCGAATCGTTTTCCGGTCGGCAATGGCGAATGACCGTCCAGACTCATTCCAACGTGAACGTGTAATCCCAATGATCGGATGTTCCGGGCAGCCGTCCGAGCGCGTAGAAGCCCTTGATCGCCGCGTTGTCGAGAATCGGATGGCCGCTGCTGGCGACGACGCGGACGTCTTCGATGCGGCCATCGCCGGAGACTTCGACGAACAGTGTGACCGTGCCTTCGAGCCCCAGCCGCCTGGCCTGTTCGGGATAGAACACGTATTCCGACAACTGCTTGCGGATGGCTTCCATCCGCCGCTCGTCGGCAAGCGCGGAAACGGGCCTCTCGCGCCGTTTCTTCGGAGGCCCGCCGGGCGCGGGTTCTTCCGGCGGATCGTCGTCGATCGTGTTCTTGAGCAAGGTCTCCGCGACCTGGGGAGGTTCGGGCGCTTTCGCCGGATCCGGCGGTAAACGCAGCGAGGTCAGCAAGACCGGAGCGCGCGGCGCCGGAGAGAGACGGAATGCGCTCGCGCAGAGCAGGCCGCCGTGCAGGACAAGCGAAAGCATTGAGGCGATAATCAGCGGGCGTGACATGCAATTCCATTCAAGGTCGCGGCGGGTATTGTGCAACAAATGCCGTGATCGCGTTGAAAACGATGGCAAAGGAAATTTCGATGCGAAGCATTCTGGTGAAATGTCGCGCGTTGTCGCTCGGGTTGATCCTGCTGACGAGTCAGGCGCTGGCGGCATTGCCGGATCCGGTGGCGTTCAGTTGGGCGCTGGAGCTTGGCGACGTCGACAAGGTCAGGGGCTGGCTGGACGAAGGGCTCGATCCCGAATTCCAGGGGCAGTACATCGGCACGGGACTGATGAGCGCCGCCTGGTACGGCAACGTCGAGATGATGGAGCTGTTCGTCGAGCGCGGAGCCGACCCGCGACGCGCCAACCGCGTGGGTGAGCAGGCGCTGCAACTGGCGGCATGGAACGGCCATCTGGAGGCGGTGAAATGGCTGCTCGAACACGGCGCCACGGCGAACCGCGACGGTAATCATTGGGGCGCGTTGCATTACGCGGTATTCAACGGCCATCGGGAACTGGCCCGCTATCTGATCGAGCGGGGCGCCGACGTCGACGCGCGTTCGCCCAACGGCTCGACCCCCCTGATGATGGCGGCGCGCGAAGGGCGCGAGGAACTGGCGAAGCTCTTGCTCGAAGCGGGCGCGGACACGAAGCCGAGCAACGACTGGGGGGACACGGCGCTGATACTGTCCATGCGCTACGACCACTATCGCCTGGGCAAGCTGATTTCCTCGCCCGAGGAATTCGACGTCGCCGTCAAGGCGCCCAAGGAGGATTTCGGGGTGTCCTCGCGTTCGGCGCCGGCGCCGAACGAGATCGAGGAACTGCTGGCGAGCATCCGCGAAGCGGAAGCCACGGGGCGATCCGGCGAGTATCCGCGCGCCCGCTTGCGCCAACGGATCATGGAGATGCGCGCTCAGGCCGTCGTCCGGCGCGAAACGAAGCGAGCGCCGCCGCCGTACCGCCCGAACTCGGTCGTGATCACGGCCAGGCGCAACCGGTTCGGCGGCGAGCGCGCGCAGATTACCGCCAAGGGCCGGACCGCCGGAAAAGCGGCGAGCGTTCCCGCCAGGCGAGGCAAGGCGGCATCGCCGGTCAAGGCGGCTCCCGACAGGCGGAACGCCGGCCAGGCGCGGATCGCCGAACTGATGCGTCAGATTCGCTTGACCGAGGCGCAGGGACGGTCCGCGCAGGCGTTGCGGCAGGAACTCTACGAGGCGGTCGAAGCCCTGAAATGAGGTGTAAATCTGATGTCTCGTCCGTGTCATTTTCCGCATGTATTCTCGCCGCGATCGTTTCGGGTTCCGCGAATGGCAGGCTGTTCATCGCGCTGGCGACCGGCCACAATCCCCTGACCGCCAATGATCCCGGTGCCAATGTCTTTGCTGCCGGCTGGGACGGCCAGTCCTTCAACATTCACTGGACCCAGAACTGCGCCAACGACGGTATCATCGTCGATCCGAGCGATGTACCGGAGCCTGGCTCGCTGGCGCTGCTGGGCCTCGGACTGATCGGCCTGATCGGAAGCGGCGCATGCTCATCCATCCTCTGTCTTCTCAAACCTCCGTCCTCTGTCCCCGAGCACCCGGTTTTTCCATCCTATCCGGCGCGAAGCGCCGCAAGTCTATCTGTCCTCTGTCTTCTCAAACCTCCGTCTTCTGCCCCCGAGCGCCCGGTTTTTCCATCCTATCCGGCGCGAAGCGCCGCAAGTTCATCTGTCCTCTGTCTTCTCAAACCTCTGTCCTCTGCCCCCCGAGCGCCCGGTTTTTCCATCCTATCCGGCGCGAAGCGCCGCAAGTCTATCTGTTCTCTGTCTTCTCAAACCTCCGTCCTCTGAACTGTTCCGCTATCATTACGCTCCCGCAGTCAAAGAACCTTCGACATGTCCAGCCAAACCCCTCTCGCCAACGTCCGCAACATTCGCCTCGAAGACTATGCGCCATCGCCGTACCTGATCGAAA
>JAITAJ010000018.1 GCA_031284185.1 Accumulibacter sp.
CCACAAGGAGCTGCGCGAAGTCCGTGCCGAGTTTTCGGCGGATCCCGCGGATACGGGCATGCCGAAGTCGGTGACCGCGATCCACATGGCCTTCCTGGCCGGGGTCATCGTGTTTGCCCATCATCCCGTGGTCTTCATGGGATTCTTCCTGTTCTTCCTTGGTTTCGCCACGGCGTTCACGCCGACCGCCAGCGCGGCCCGCCAGCCGAAGTGGGTGACCATGAAGGCGATGTCCCAGCCCCACTTGCCGGCCACCATCAATACGGGCGGCGCGGCGAACGGCGTCAGCACCCCGCCGATCGAGACGTTCACGAACAGTACGCCGATCGTCGCGTACTTCAGCCGGGTCGAGATCCCGCGCGAATAGAACATGTCGCGCAGGAGGAAGGCCGCCAGGGTCATCGCGGCCGGCTCGGTAATGAACGATCCGAGCAGAGGAACGAGGGACAGCGAGACGACATAGAACGCCACGCTCGGCTGCAGCGGAAGCAGATTCGCCAGGAAACGCACGATGGCCCGGCAAAAATTCAGGATGGGTTTGCTGGCCGCCACCACCATGATTACGAAGACGAACATCGGCTCGGTGAAATTGCGGTTTTCCAGGTAGTCGAGGGCATCCTTCGGGCCGACCATGGCGCACATGGTGAGCAGCAGGATCATCGCCCAGACGCCGAACACCGCCTCGACTTCGCCGAGCAGATGGAACACGCCGCTGTGCGCGGGGCAGCGGTGCGCGAATTTCTCGAAATACGCGGCCGAAAACGTATGCATGATGGCCAGGAAGAACAGGCCGGCCGAAACCCATTGGAACGCCGTGTAACTCATTATGAATGCACCTCTCTGATTGATTTTTTCGTAAGACAAGAACGCCCGCGAAATGTTTCATGCCGCGTCCGGAACGACCGGGCGGCAACGCGGAAGGGTTTGCCGCCCATCCCGTGCGAGGTCTTGCCGAATGAACGAATTTCCAGCGGGAGCCGGTCGATCGGCCGGCGACGTTTCATCGCCTTCACTCCTCTGGATATCCGGAACTTATCTTACGCCAAAATGCGCAGCTCCGGAATCGGCAGCGGCGACGGCGATTCCGGCCTCTCCGGCGCGATCCGGCGAAGGATGGGCAAGGCCGGAGGCGTCCATCGGGGCATGAAAGCCTCGCCGTTTTACCCGCACGTCTCCAGCTTGCCCTCCCGCTCCAGACGATCCAGCCAGGCGGCCAATTGCCGCGCCAGCTCCTCGCCCGCCTCGACCAGCGCCTGCACGCCGCCCGCGGCGTCGGCCTCGCGCGCGGGACGTTCGATGTCGACGGCGCGGCCGGCGAGCCGACGGCGCTTTCCGTCGATCAGGCGAATCCGCCCCAGCAGTGCGCCGTGGCTGATCTGCGGCGCGGTGAAGACGTGCGAGAATTCCTGCAATTCGACGCGCAGCGTGCAATCGGCGACGCCGTCGGCCGCGGCGAAGCCGATCCGGAGCCGCAGTTGCTGGGCAAGGAGCAGCGCGGGCGGGGCGGCCCAGCGGCTGTTGGCGTATTGGCTGCGCCGCAGAGGGTCGCCGTAGGCCAGCCGATAGTCGATCTCCGGTCCGCCCAGCCACGGCGCCGCGCGCACGTCGAGCGCCAGGCGTCCGGCCGGCCCGTCCGCGCCGGCTCCGGCGTTTTCGGAGAAGGCGGGCAGACCGAAATCGTAGACGGCGGCCGGCGCTTCGTTGTGCGCCGTCCCGACGCAGCCCGGCAGGAAAAAAGCGAACGCGAGCGCAGCCGGCAAGCATCGTCTTGCGCGACTCGCGATCATGGCGCGCTTCCGCCCGGCGGCGCGAACCCGGCTTCGCCCGGGCCGGGAGCATCCGCGCGGCGTCCGAAGATCAGGCTCTGCGGCGATTCTTCCAGCAGGCGCAGGACGCGGTTCAATTGCTGCGCGGTCACAGCCAGTTCGCCCGTCAAGCCGTTGAGGCGCAGCGCCAGCGCGCTCACCCCGCCGGAATTGGCGTCGCCCAGGGCCGCTTCGAATTTTTCGCTTGCCGCGTCGAGGCGCGCCACCAGGCCGCGCGCCTCGGCAAAGAACGGCGCCGCCTGCGCCGCCGTCCGCTCGGCGTGGAGGAGGACCGAATCGACCCGGCGGATGGATTCCGGAGCGAGCAGTTGATCGAGCGATCGCTGCAGCCGCTCGCCCGTTTCGCGGATGTGCCGCGAACCCGCCTCCATGTTGACCAGCGTCCTGGAGAGCGCCTGGCGGTTCTCGAGACGCAAGAGATCGTCGATGTTGGCCAGCGTGCGCGATATCGTCTGGCGATTCTCGGGGCGCAAGATTTCGTTCATGCCGGCGAGCAGGTCGCGCGCCTGGCGCAGCGCGTCGCCGCCGACGTCGGCCAGTTCCTGCACCAGGGAATCCTGCATGGCGATGCGCGCGTCCTCGCCGTCGGTCGGCAGCGGCCTTGCGTCCTTGCCTTCGTCCTCCAGGAGGACGTGCGCGATGCCGGTCACGCCCTGGTGACCCAGCCGGGCGACGGTCCCCCGGGTGATCGGGATGTCCCTGGGCAGCGAGATTTCGATCAGCGTCGTGCGCGCGTCGGCCGGATCGAGCCGGATCGATTCGACCCTGCCGACGCGGATGCCGCGATAGCGCACCTGCGCCTGCGCGTTGAGCCCGGTGACGTTGTTCCGCGTTTCGACGACGTAGCGGCGGCTTTCTTCCTGCCGCCCGCTGAACCACCACAACGCGGCGATGGCCGCCGCCCCGAGAAACAGCAGGAACAGCCCCGCGAAGAGCGCATGCGAACGGTTTTCCATGAGCGATCCCCGTATCTGACGAGTCCTTGAGTAAACCACAAGGGGCGGAACGAGTTCAACGAAATTCGATTTCTTCCCGCGCCCTTGCCGGGCGCTCCAAAAAAAACGGCGGGCACTGCCCGCCGCTTTGAACGAAGCGAAAAACGCTTACTTGATGTCGGGCACCGCGACGCCCTTTTCCTTGTAGTACTTGGCGGCGCCCGCATGCACCGGGACGGTGATCCCGCTCAGCGCCGTATCCAGCGTGATCTGCTTGGCCGTGGCGTGCGAGGCGTGGATCGTGTCCAGGTTTTCGTACAAGCCCTTCACGAACTCGTAAATGACGTTTTCCGGCACCTTGTCGTGGGTCACGAGGATGGCCATGACGGCGGGGGTCTTCGTTTCCTGGTCGATGCCGCGGTAGGTCTTGGCGGGGATGGTGCTGGCGACGAAGTACGGATGGGCCTTGCTCAACTGCGCGAGGAAGTCGTCGGAAAAGCCCAGCAGGCCCACGTCCTTGGTCGTCGTCAGGTCCATGATCGACGCCGTCGGGAAGCCGGCCACGACGAAGCCGACGTCGATCTGGTTGTCCTTGAAGCGGTTGGTCGTCGCCCCGAAGTCCAGATGGTCGACCTTCATGTCGCCATAAGTCAGTTTGGCGACTTCGAAGATCGCCCGCACGTCCGCCTCGACGCCCGAACCCGCGGCTCCGACGCTGACGCGCTTGCCTTTCAGATCATCGATCTTGGCGATCTTGGCGTCCTTGGCGACGATGACCTGGACGTGCT
>JAITAJ010000124.1 GCA_031284185.1 Accumulibacter sp.
CGCCTCGAACACCGCCGAGAGCGTCGGTGCCGAAAGTACCGCATCAACCCAAGCGTCGAGTTCATCGCGCGTCGCGTGGGAGAGCCACTCGACGACCTCCGGCGGCAATTCACCAAAACGGAGTTTCAACTGTTTGAACAGCGTATTGGCCTGACCTTCCAGCCGCCCTTCGACTCGGCCTCGCTGCATACCTTGTTGCATACCTTGCTTCACCCTTTTTTGGGTGGCTTCGTCAAACCAGGATTCGATGCGTTCGGCGAGCATGGTGTCTGCCTCCAGTAGGTCGTTGATTCGTTCAATTTCCACGATGTTAGAAGTTCCCGCCTTGCGGCGCAACGAATCTCTTCTTGCCCTGGATCGGGCAACAGAGAAGACCGAGATACACCAGCAGCCGCAAGGCCATCCACGGATCAGGCTCGGACTGGAACTCCAGCACCAGAGAGACCCACGGCCAGCGATCCTTCAGACGCAGACGCCACACCATATCGAACAGATCGCGCACCCTCTCCGGATTTTCGACGGTTTTCTTGTAGACTATCCTCCTTCTTACCGATCGTTCCGAAATTCAGAGGGCAAAGATTTGAGAAAGCAGAGCAATTTGGGCGCCTCGCGCCGGGTGAGGACGACAGACCGAGCGTTCGGTTCTTTCATCCTCTCGATTCTGGAATCCTCCCCTCCCCTCCGACATGTATGAACAGATAGCGGCGGTCGATCTGGGTTCCAACAGCTTTCGTCTGGAAGTGGGGCAGGTCGTCGATGAGCGGATTCGCTCGCTGGACTCCCTGAAAGAAACCGTTCGGCTGGCGTCCGGGCTGACGCGGCAGAAGCTCCTGAGCGACGAAGCGCAGCGGCGCGGTCTCGAAACGCTGGCCTCGTTTGCCGAACGTCTGCGCGGATTCGCGCCGGAGGCGGTACGCGCGGTAGCCACCAATACGCTGCGCGTCGCCAAGAATGCCGGCCAGTTCATTCGGCAGGCCGAGGCGGTGCTGGGTTTCCCGATCGAAGTCATTGGCGGGCGGGAAGAAGCGCGTCTGATTTACATCGGTGTTGCGCACACCCTGCCGCCGAGCCGTGCCAAGCGTCTGGTAGTCGACATTGGTGGCGGATCGACCGAATGCGTGATCGGCAGGAAAATCGAACCCCTGCTCATGGAATCGTTGTTCATGGGCTGTGTCAGTCACACCCTGCGTTTTTTTCCTGATGGTAGCGTCAGCAAGAAACGCTTTGTGGAAGCCGAAATTGCCGCCGCGCGCGAGATCGAAGCCATTGCGCGGGACTACCGGACCCTGGGCTGGGACGAAGCGGTTGCCTCCTCGGGCACGGCCAAGGCCGTTGCCGACATTCTCCACGTCAATCGGCTGAACCCGGATGGCGTATCGGGGATCACCCGCGAGGGACTGGACAAGCTCAAGGCGCGTCTGCTGCGGGCCGGTTCTGTTGGCGCCCTGAAGCTCGACGGTCTGCGTCCTGACCGTGAGCCGGTTTTTGCTGGAGGCATGGCCATTCTTTCGGCCGTCTTCTCGGTGCTCGACCTGTCGCGCATGACCTATGCCGATGGCGCGTTACGGCTGGGTGTACTCTATGATCTGCTGGGGCGTTTTCGTCAGGTCGACATGCGTGACGCCACGATTCGGCAGTTCATGCGGCGCTACCGGGTCGATGACCGGCAGGTTGCGCGTGTCGAGCGCACGGCGCTGCAACTGCTCGGCCAGTTGATCGACATCGATCAGCCGCAATACAAGAAGGAGTCGTCCATCCTGCGCCGGGCGGTGATGTTGCACGAGATCGGAATTTCGATTGCGCATACCGGGTTTCACAAGCATGGCGCCTACATCCTTGGCAGTGCCGACATGCCGGGTTTTTCCAGGAAAGACCAGGAAAGGTTGTCGCTGCTCGTGCTTGGGCAGCGCGGCAAGCTGGAGAAGCTGCCGCTGATTCCGTCCGTCGATCCGCTCTGGCGTCAAATTTTCTGTTTGCGTCTGGCCGTTCTGCTGCATCGCGCGCGCGACGATCAGCCCTTGCCGCCGCTGCGGGTCAAGCAATCGTCCACGGGCTTCCAGATCGGATTGCCCGCCCAGTGGCTGCAAAGGAATCCGCTGGCGGCGGGCGCGCTGGCCGACGAAGCCTCGGCCTGGCAGCGGGTGGGCTGGGAGTTGCGAGTGCGGCGGAGCGTTTTCAGAGGACAGAAGTTAGAGAGAACAGAAGACAGATGAGTTTGGGCGCTTCTCGCCGAGGGATGGACGAAAAACCGAGCACGATTCAGAGGACGGTTTCAGAAGACAGAAAACAGAAAAACTGATCGCTCGGTTTTGCGTCCCCATTCGGCGCGAAGCGCCCAAGTTAATCTGTCTTCTGTCTTCTCAAACCTATGTCCTCTGACAACGAAGCGCCCAAGTTAATCTGTCTTCTGTCTTCTCAAACCTCTGTCCTCTGCAAGCCTCTGTCCTCTGCAAGCCTCTGTCCTCTGACCCCCATCCGGGGGATACGGTAAGCCGTGTTTGTCGCGGCCGGATCGCGTTTCACGTTCCCCCCAAAAAAACGGGCGGCAATGCCGCCCGTTCCACAGTAGCGCCTGCTTGTCCTGCCAGGCTGGGAGTGCCTCAATCGATGTGCTGCTGAATCTGATGTTCGATCAGAACCTTCACCGTCGAATCATAGGCGTTGGTATAGACATCGAAGACGTGACCATCGACGGTTTCCGGGATATCCCCCTTGACCCACTGATCATATCCCGATCCATCCTTCAAGCCTACGGAATCACCGGAATCGCCCAGGATGGTCAGGGTATTTTTGGTATCGGTGATATTTATCACATCCTGCGCTGACAGATTTTCCAGGCTGTGGCGGCCACCGGAGATCAGGTCGATGCGCTCGATGTTTTGCAGATTGCCGAAATCCAAAGAACCAAGATTCTCCATGGTCTCAGGCAAGAACACAGTGTCGACGCCGCCGAGTCCGTTCAGCGGGTTTCCGGTGTAAAGCAAGTCGTTGCTTCCATCATCCGCCGGCGCCGAGTTGATGTGAATGGTCAGGGTATCCCGGGCGAAGTCGTTGTCCGTATCCATCAGCTCGTAGGTGAAGAAGTCATCGACTGCACCGGATGGTGCGCCCGACACTTTGCCACCTCCCAGGGTATAGTAGTAATCGCCATCCGCGTTGAGATGCAGTACGCCGTAGTCGCCCTGCATGGTGTAGTACCCGTCCGCGCCCGGATTTTGGTCGGCAAGTTTACCCTCGTCAGTGTCAGTGCCAAATCCGTCTAAGAAGCCCGACACGTGGATTTTATCCCCGCGCTGCTCGTTGATGACGCTGCCATCCACGCGGGGAGTATCCTCCGTATTCACGAAATCCTCCGTATTCACGAAATTGACGTAAGAATACGCTGTCGGGGCCGTATCGTCGATTCTGATAGTCATCTGTTCCTCACTATAATAACCATCGGCATCCGTGACCTTGACGGAGATGTAATCGTAATTGTGTCCGCCCTCTGGAGAATCCTTGCTATGGAAACTGCCTTCCTCGTTTGGACTGTAACTCCATGTGACCTTGCCGCTCGCCGCGTTGTAGCCCGTGATGGTCAGTTCGCCTTTCGGCGTTCCGATTTTGATCAGGTTTTCCGGGTCGATGCTTTCGAGTTCGGCCTTGCTGATCTCCCGACCATGGATAGTCAGCGCGGCAGACTCGTCCAGTCCGCCCGGAGCATTGATGGTGAAATCACCAGCCTTCGTCTCGTCTTCCCGGACAATGGCTTCCGGGTCAGATAGACCATCCGCGCGGACAGCGATGGGAACTTTCAGCGTGACGCCATGATTTGTCTCTTGCCCTG
>JAITAJ010000128.1 GCA_031284185.1 Accumulibacter sp.
AAAATGAAGTCGGGCGTGGTCGTGGCCACGACGATCAGATCGAGTTCGGAAGCCTCCGTTCCCGCGACCTCAAGCGCGCGGCGGCTGGCCTCGAACGCAAGATCGGAAGACGCGCAGGCGGCCTCGGCAAGATGGCGCGTCCTGATGCCGGTACGGCTGAATATCCACTCGTCGGTCGTGGCGACGCCGCGCCGGACGAGATCGTCATTACTGATGGGCGATCCCGGCAAATGAGCGCCAACGCCAACGATACGCGCAAACATGTCAAATACTCTCACTCTCTTGATTTACTCGTTGCCGCGCCTGCCGGTCCATGCGCAAGGAAATGCGCGCCAGGACATTGGTCCGCACGGCATCCGCCGCGCGGTCGAGCGCGCTGCCGAAGGAAAAAACGCCGGCGGAGCCATGACTTTTCACGACGATCCCCCGCAATCCCAGCAAACTGGCGCCGTTATAGCGGCGATGATCGACACGGCGCTTGAAACGTCCAATGACGGGCAAGGCAGCCAGCGCCGCCAGGCGAGTCAGCGGATTGCGGCTGAATTCCTGACGCAGAAAGAGCGCCAGCATCTGCACCAACCCCTCGGAAACCTTGAGCGCCACGTTGCCGACGAAGCCATCGCAGACGACCACGTCGGCCACGCCCTCGTATAAGCCGTCGCCTTCCACGTTGCCCACGAAATTGAGTCCCGAATCCTTGAGCAATTCCGCGGCGCGCTTGACGACGTCGTTACCCTTGATGTCTTCCTCGCCGATGTTGAGCAGGCCCACGCTCGGGCGCTCACGGTGCTCGATCGCGCCGACCAGCGAAGCGCCCATGATGGCGAACTGCACCAGATGTTCCGGGGAACAGTCTACATTGGCGCCGAGATCCAGCACATGGACGTGGCCGGAAGCCGTCGGCAGGGCGGCGCAGATGGCCGGGCGATCGATTCCCGGAAGCATCTTGAGGACAAAGCGCGATATGGCCATCAGCGCGCCGGTATTGCCAGCCGACACACAGGCCTCGGCCTGGCCATCCCTGACCAGATCGAGCGCCACGCGCATGGAGGAATCCTTCTTGGCGCGAATGGCCATCGCCGGCGATTCGTCCATCGCCACCACTTCGCTGGCGTGCCGGATCACGAGACGCGGCTCCTCCGCCCCGTCGAGGAACGGGCGGATTCTATCCTCGATGCCCACCAGAATGGCGCAAACGTCATCGTGCCTGCGAACGAAATCCAGGGCGGCGCGCACGGTGACATCGGGACCGTGATCCCCGCCCATGCAGTCGATGGCGACAGTGACAGTCATCCAATGATGCAAGCAAAAGAAAGGGCAGGCCACCCGCCCACGGGATACAACCTGCCCACTTCCAGCGTCTTATTCAGAGGAACCCTTGACGACCTTTTTGCCACGATAGTAGCCGGAGGGGCTGACATGATGGCGCAAATGGACCTCACCGGTCGTCGGTTCGATAGCCAGCGGCGGGGTCGCCAGAAAATCGTGGGACCGGCGCATGCCGCGCTTGGACGGAGACTGCTTGTTCTGTTGGACTGCCATCGTATCTACTCCATTTTCAGATTCATTTCACCTTGCCCTTCAGCGCGGCGAAGGGAGAAATTTCCCGTAGCCGCTCACCCGCGTCGGGCAATGCACAATTTTCGTGACGCGGCGCCACCGGAAGATCGAGAATGATCTCGTCTTCGATCAACGCCACGACGTCGAGTTCCTTTTGCGCGGTGAGGAAATCCATCGAATCGTCCTCGATTTCCTCCCGCGTCAGTTCCTCTTCATCCCCGATCAGTTCCAACAGACTGCGAATCCTGACCGGATGATCGATGCCTTCGAGACAACGCTGGCAGCACACGGACAACACGCCATCGACTTCCACGACCAGCCGCGGCCTGTCGCGCGGTCCCATCCGTCCCCGCACGCGGTAAGCGAGATCGCCGGCCGCGTCGGTCAGCGTATCGAGCACCCGGGAGAGACTGGCTACCGGCAACTCGCCTTGCAAGAGACCGCCTTCCCGCGCGAATGTCACGCTATCGATCGTGATCCGCCGGGACAGAGAGCGCGTCATGATATTATCTTTGTTCTCCGAAGTCAAAGCCGTCCACACCAGACCCTTTCCGCCGCCTTTCGGTTCCCTTCCGCGAAAGCATCGCGATTCCCGTCCACCGCTCATCTTCCCATGACTCGTAGACTACTCGTTCTCGCATCGACCTCGCCGTTTCGCCGCGAATTGCTCGGACGGCTCGGAATTCCCTTCGACGCGGCCGATCCCCGAACCGACGAATCGCCGTTTCCGGGTGAAGCGCCGGAAGCCACTGCGCTCCGGCTATCCGAAGCCAAGGCGCGCGCCGTCGCGTCGCGTTTTCCCGGCGCCCTGATCATCGGCAGCGACCAGGTCGCCGTCCTCGACGGTCAGGCATACGGCAAGCCGGGAACGCATGATAACGCAGTCAGGCAATTACGCGCGATGCGTGGCCGGACGGTCAATTTTTTCACCGGGCTGTGCCTGTTCGACGCCCGGACCCATCGGGCGCGCGTGCGCGGCGTGCCCACCCTGGTCACCTTCCGCGACCTCTCCGACGGAGAAATCGAACATTATCTTTTCAAGGAACGTCCTTACCAATGTGCCGGCGCCGCGAAATCGGAAGGACTCGGCATCGCCCTCATCGCGCGCATGGCCGGAGACGACCCGAACGCGCTGATCGGCCTGCCGCTGATCGCGCTCTGCGACCTGCTCGAAGAAGCGGGATGGGCGGTACTGTCAGAGGACAGAAGTTAGAGAAGACAGAAGACAGATGGGCTTGCGGCGCTTCGCGCCGGGGGAGAGGGGAGAACCGAACGCTCGGGTTCGGGGACAATGGTTTGAGAGGACGGAAGACAGAGAAACCGAATGCTGGTTTTCCGTCCTTGCTTTGGCGCGAGGCGCTCGAACGCTAGCCGAGCCTTTTGTTTTAGCGGCTATACCGCCTTGTCTTGTCGTAGCTCTTGGATTGCGTTGGCGGCATGATCGAGCCGAAACGGACCGACGCCTTCCGCAAGCAGTTCGCCAGGCTCCGGGATGAGCGGGCGGCCACGGCCATCGCCTCGCGGCTCGACCGCCGGGTGTTCGGTCACGCCGGCGACGCCAGCCGGTGGGGAAGGGCGTCAGCGAGCTTCGCGTCCACTATGACTCCGGCCATCGGGCGTATCTGCCGCGCGGTGGCGACAAAGGATCGCGGGCACGCGACGTCGAGACCGCGCTCGCCTCGCCGATGAACGGAGCGGATGACCATGACCGAAAAACCGACCGTCTTCGACCCGGACGAATACCTGAAATCCGATCCAGCCACCGCCGGCTTCATGACTGCCGCGTTCGATGCGAGCGATCCGGCCCATGTCGCCCACGCCGAGGGCAACCCGATGATCGGATGGAATCGTGGCGGCTCGGCCATCGATTTCATTCGGGAATGAAATCAGGCGACTCCGCGCGGGAAAGGGCGCTACAATGGGGACAGGAATCTTTCCTGTGTCGGGATCATGGCGATTTCTGGAATTTCATCGGGCATCGGTTTCTCTCCGTATCCTCATGGCGTCCTTGAGGCGGCGGAGCCTTCCCGTCGGGCGGTTTCCGGGGAGGCCGACGGGAAGACGGTTTCCGAAAATGCGCCGCGAAGCCGGAATGGCGAGAGGCTTTCCGAAACCGAGCAGAGCGAACTCGCGGAACTGAAGAAGACGGATCGGAAGGTTCGGCAGCACGAACAGGCGCACGTGGCCGCCGGAGGCGGTCTCGTCGTGTCCGGGCCGAGCTACCAATATGCCACGGGGCCGGACGGCCAGCGTTATGCCGTGGCCGGCGAAGTCGGCATCCAGACCTCGCCGGGGCGAACCCCGGAAGAAACCATGCGCCGGGCGTCCCGAATCCGCGCCGCCGCGCTTGCGCCAGCCGATCCTTCGCCACAGGACAGGAACGTGGCCGCCCAGGCCGCCCGGATGGAGGCGCAAGCCGCCCAGGAAATCGCCCAGCAGCAGTGGTCGGAAACCGGCGGGCCGGAAGAAGGTGGATCGGAAGATGGCGCGGCAACCCAGGCTCCGACCTCGTCCGGCGCCGACCGGGAAAAAACCGTGTCCGCGGATGGAGCGTCCGCGCAAGACGGCTTTGCGGTCACCGGCGCCGCCCGGGTCGACGCCTACCGCAGAATGGCGGAATCCGCCGTGACGCGCCCGTCAAGCGGTTTTTCCGTCAGTATTTGACAGAGGGCAGTTTCTCTCAGAAGACAGAAGCTAGAGAAGACAGAAGACAGGTGAGTTTGGGCGCTTCGCGCCGGGAGATGGACGAAAAACCGAGCACTCGGTTTTTCGTCCTCACTTCGGCACAAAGCGTCCAAATTCATCTGTCTTCTATCCTCTGTCCTCTGACCCCGAGCACTCGGTTTTTCGTCCTCACTTCGGCGCGAAGCGCCCAAATTCATCTGTCTTCTATCTTCTATCTTCTATCTTCTGTCTTCTATCTTCTGTCTTCTATCTTCTTATATATTACG
>JAITAJ010000143.1 GCA_031284185.1 Accumulibacter sp.
GCGGGCGTCAAGCGCGACGACGACAGCCTCGACTATCACTTCCATGACACCGTCGGCGGCGGCGACTGGCTGTGCGAGCAGGACGTCGTCGAATACTTCGTCGAGCAGGCGCCGATCGAGCTGACCCGTCTCGAACACTGGGGATGCCCGTGGAGTCGCACGGCCGACGGCCACGTCAACGTGCGCCCGTTCGGCGGCATGAAGATTCAGCGAACCTGGTTTGCCGCCGACAAATCGGGTTTCCACATCCTGCATACCCTGTTCCAGACCTCGCTTCAGTTCCCTTCGATCAAACGCTTCGATGAATATTTCTGCATCGACCTCCTCGAAGAGGATGGCCGTTGCCAGGGGGTCGTCGCCATCGAGATGGGAACCGGGGAATTCACCATGATCGAAGGCAAGTCGGTGATCCTGGCGACCAGCGGCGCGGGGCGCGTCTTCCGCGAGAGCACCCTGGGCGGCATCGTCACCGGCGACGGCATGGCGCTGGCCTTCCGTCACGGCGTGGCGCTGCGCGACATGGAATTCATGCAATACCATCCGACCTGCATGCCGATCACCGGCCTCCTCTTCACCGAGGCCTGCCGCGGCGAAGGCGGCTATCTGGTCAACAAGGACGGCTACCGTTATTTGCAGGATTACGGTCTCGGCCCCTTGCAGGAGAAGCCCAAGAACAAGTACATGGAACTCGGCCCGCGCGACCGCCTGAGCCAGGCCTTCTGGTACGAGCAGCAGAAGGGCCGGACGGTCGAGCATCCGGTGCTCGGTTCGATCGTCTACCTCGATCTGCGTCACCTCGGCGAAGCCTATCTGCGCGAGCGCCTGCCGCTGATCTACGAGATGGCGGAGACCTTCATGGGCATCGATCCGGCCAAGGAGCCGATCCCGGTGCGTCCGGGGATCCATTACACGATGGGCGGCATCAAGGTCGACGGCAAGTGCGAGACTTCGCTGCCGGGTCTTTTCGCCATCGGCGAATGCTCCAGCGTGGGCATCCACGGGGCCAATCGCCTGGGGTCGAACTCGCTGACCGAGCTGGTCGTGTTCGGCAAGACAGCGGGGGACGAGGCGGCGGCACATGCCAAGTCCGTCATGCCGGGCAATTCGGCCAGTCTGCTCAAGCAGGCCCGGGCGGCCGAACAGCGTGTCCTGGCGCTGAAGACGAAGACCGGCGGCACGGAACGCATGTCGTCGATCCGCAAGGAAATGGTCAAGACGATGGAAGACGGCTGCGGCATCTACCGCGTCGAAGAGTCGATGCGGCAGACTTGCGACAAGCTGGGCGAGCTGCGCGAGCGTTTCGGGAACATCAACCTCGACGACAAGAGCGACGTGTGGAATACCGACTGGCTGTGCGCCGTCGAGCTGGACTATCAGCTCGACGTGGCGCAGTCGATAGCGCATTCGGCGATCAACCGCAAGGAATCGCGCGGCGCGCATCAGCGTCTGGACGGCCCGGACGGCGCCTACACCCGGCGCGACGACGTCGAATTCCTGAAACATTCGGAAGCCTACTACGTGCCCGGCAGCGCGCCGCGCATCGGTTACGGCGACGTGAAGATCACCAAATCCCCGCCTGCCGTCCGCGTCTATGGCGCTGCCGGCGAAAAAGCAGACCAGGAAAGGAATACATCCCATGTCTGAGCAAAAAATCATTGAAATCGAGGTTCTGCGCTACCTTCCCGAATCGGATCAGGCGCCGCGCCCGGAAGTCTACAAGGTGCCCTTCACCGACGACATGTCGGTGTTGCAGGGAGTGCAGTACATCAAGGACAACTTCGACGGTTCGCTGACCTTCCGCTGGTCCTGCCGGATGGCCATTTGCGGCAGTTGCGGCATGATGATCAACGGCATTCCGAAGCTCTCCTGCGAGGCTTTCATCCGCGATTACTACCCGAAGCGCATCAGCATCGAGGCGCTGGGCAACTTCCCGATCGAGAAGGACCTGGTCGTCGATCTCTCGGGTTTCATCGAGAAGCTGGAAGCCATCCAGCCGTACATCATTCCAAAGGAACCGCGCACCGTCGAGGAAGGCGAATACATCCAGACGCCCGCGCAGTTCGCCGATTACATCCAGTTCACCTCCTGCATCAACTGCACGCTGTGCTACGCGGCCTGTCCGCAGGTCGGTCTGAATCCCGACTTCATCGGTCCGGGCGCCATGGCGCTGATGCACCGCTACAACATGGATTCGCGCGATGGCGGCCAGGCGCGGCGGATGGAAATCGCCGCTTCCGAGGAAGGCGTCTACAACTGTAGCGCCGTCGGCTACTGTTCCGAAGTCTGTCCGAAGAAGGTCGACCCGGGCAATGCGGTCAACATCAACAAGATCAACGCGGGAAAGGATTATTTCTTGCGTTTCCTGTCGCCGAAAGGGGGTGCCAAGTGAGCAAGCGTCGTCCTTATGTCCGTTCGATGGATGGATGGTGGAAGAAGAATCCGTTTTACGTCGAGTACATGATTCATGAAGGCACGGCCTTGTTCATCGTGGCCTACAGCATCGTACTGACCTTTGGCTTGGTTCGTCTGGCTCAGGGCGAAGTGGCCTGGAACGGCTGGCTGGAAGCCATGAAAAGCCCGTTGTCGATCATCTTCCACCTGGTCCTGCTCGTCGCCATTGCCTACCATGCCTTCACGTGGTTCAAGCTCTTCCCCTTGACCACACCGCCCGTCGTCATCAACGGCAAGAAGCTGGAATCCGGACTCATCGTCCGTTCCGGCTGGACGGCGACCATTGTCGCGACGGTCGTCTCGTTCGTCATCGTCTGGGGGATCGCCGCATGAAAACTCGCAAACGTTCCAATGCCCCCATTTTCTGGGGATTGTTCGGCGCCGGCGGCATGATGGCCGCCCTGTTCGGGCCGGTCATGGTGTTCATCACCGGCATCGCCGTGCCGCTCGGTCTGCTGCTTCCCGCCGACACGATGAGTTATCCGAAGATGCTGGCGTTCGCGCAGAGCTTCATCGGCAAGGGCTTCATCTTCGTGGCGGTTTTTCTCTTCATCTGGCATGCCGGGCATCGCATTTTCCATTCGCTGCACGAAGTCGGCATTCATGGCGGCCTGGTCGCCAAGTTGTCGACCTACGGTCTGGCGGCGATCGTGACCGTGATCTCCGGCGTGGCTCTGCTCGGCATCGGTTTCTGAGCGCAATGTTTTCGTAGTTGGGTGGGGGGGTGCAAAGGCGGCAAGAGTCCCAATGGTGAAGGCCATTCAAAACCAAATCAAGGCCTTCACCTGTCCGCCTTCCAAGGATGGAAGACCGGGGACGGCAAGACGAGTCCCGGTTCGATCGCCGGCGGTCCCGGCGGGGATGATGAGGCCGAAGCCTCGCCCGAAGTTCGTCGCCGTGACGATCCGGTTTCCCGCGGCCTCTCCTACAGCGTCATGCTCCGGTCGCCGACGGAAAATCCGCTCAGCGTCCCGGTGATGTTCTTGCCGAGCGCCATCGCCTTGAACAGCTCGCCCATTTCCTCGGCGGAGACGAGTTTCCGCGCGGCCTGGGCCTGTGGCAGATAGCGCCGGATATCCTCGTACGGTATGCGCGCGAGGATCTCCGTCAGGCCGTTGTTGAGCAGGAACGCCGCCTGGGTCGCATAACCGAGAAGATCGAGTCCGGCCTCGCATCCCGACTCGGCGATGGCGGTGAAATCGACGTGAGCGGTGATGTCCTGCAAGCCCGGCAGAAAAAAGGGATCGACGTGCGCGTGGTGGCGGTAGTGGCACATCAACGTGCCGCCGTTGCGTTGCGGGTGATAGAACTCGTGGCGTGGAAAGCCGTAATCGATGAGCAGCAGCGCGCCATGCGTGAGGATGCTGCCCCAGGTCGTCGTCCAGTCGCTGGCTGCCAGACCGATCTCGCTGGTGTAGCCCGTCGGCGGCGAATACTCGGCCGCTATTCTCTGCGCGTATTCGAGGACGCGCCCCCGCGCCGGAACGTCTTCCCAGGCCGGTCGTCCGTCCCGCCACGAGACGCCGCGTTCGAGGATCGTCCCGGGCCGCGCCTCGTCGCCCCAGCGCGCCAGATGGACGGGCAGCGCGTCCAGCAGCTCGTTGGCCAGCACCAGCCCCGCGAATCGTCGTGGCAGGCGATCGAGCCAATCGACGCGCGGCAGCAGATGTGGCGCTCGTTCGGCCAGCGTCGTCCGTTGGCGTTCGCGCAATTCGCCGGACAGATCGAGGATGAGGTAGTTTTCGGGCAAAGCGTCGAGCCGTTCCAGTTCGAGCAACAGATCGGCGGCCAGCCGTCCCGAACCGGCGCCGACCTCGATGACGTGTGGCGCGCTCGCCGCCAGGACTTGTCGTACCTGGACGGCGAGTGTCTGCGCGAAGACCGGAGTCAATTCGGGCGCGGTGATGAAATCGCCGGCTGCGCCGAATTTGTGGGCGCCGCCCGAGGAATAACCCAGGCCCGGCGTATACAGCGCCATTTCCATGAAGCGATCGAACCCGATCCACCCGCCAGCGCCGGAAATCTCGTCGCTGATACGCTCCAGGAGGCGGAAGTTAGAGGAGACAGAAGACACGGGCAGAGGACAGAAGTTTGAGAGGACAGAAGACAGATCAACCTGGGCGCTTCGCGCCGGGTAAGATGGAAAAACCGAGCACTCGGTTTTTCGTCCATCACTCGGCGCGAAGCGCCCACGTTAACCTGTCTTCTGTCCTCTCAAACTTCTGTCCTCTGCCCGTGTCTTCTGTCTCCTCTAACTTCCGCCTC
>JAITAJ010000144.1 GCA_031284185.1 Accumulibacter sp.
GACAGCGCCGCAAGCTCATCTGTCTTCTGTCTTCTCAAATCGCTGTCCTCTGGAACTGACTTCTATCTTCTGTCCTCTGGAACTGTCCTCTGGAACGCCCGAGCCGCGTCAATACAGCAGATACGCCCGGCGCGCGTCGCGCCACGCGGCTTCGTCAGGCGCGGCGAGGCGGTCGAGGTCGGCGGGCGTCGCGGCCGGATCGTCGACCCACTCGCGCAACATCTCGCCACCATTGATCAGATCGATGGCCCGCCGGTCGCGCTCGTACTCGTAGGGGAAATCACGCCATAGCGGGTAATCGGGACGCAGCCCGCGAATCACCTTGAGGGCCAGCGCCAGCAGCCGCCAGGGGCGGAATTCGTGATGCCGGTAGCCGCCGTCCTCGACGTGGATTTGCAGGCCGCCACACAACGCGCCCGCGTGTTTGTGGAAGGTCGGCTCGAACCAGCAGGCCCGCGGACGGCATCCGGCGAGCCACGCCGGCGCCAGCGCCCGCATTCCGGCGATCACGGCATGGGCGTCGATGTCCGGGGCGCCGAGGAGTTCGAGCGGGCGCGTCGTGCCACGCCCTTCGGAAAGCGTCGTGCCTTCGAGCATC
Organism: Accumulibacter sp.; assembly: GCA_031284185.1. Classification (GTDB taxonomy): domain Bacteria; phylum Pseudomonadota; class Gammaproteobacteria; order Burkholderiales; family Rhodocyclaceae; genus Propionivibrio. The sequence goes on from JAITAJ010000144.1 coordinate 599, forward strand.
ACCGTGCCGGCATAGCAACGCGCCATGTATACGCTCGGCGCGTTCGGGCTGGGATTGATCCAGACGCGCTCGCCGAGCGGCCAGCCGAAACCGGGAGCGTCATCCGGCCGCCAGCCCTGCATGGGGATCACCCGGCAATCGACGTCCAGGCGGAACTCGGCGATGAACCAGCGCGCCAGTTCGCCCAGCGTCAGCCCATGACGCATCGGCAGCGGCCCCGCGCCGACGAAGCTCTCCCATCCGGGCCGCAGACTCGATCCTTCGACCGGGCGGCCCGCCGGGTTGGGACGGTCGAGCACCCACACCGCCTTGCCGCGCCGCGCGACGGCTTCAAGCATGTAAAAGAGCGTGGTGACGAAGGTGTAAACGCGACAGCCGACGTCCTGCAGGTCGACCAGCAGCACATCGAAAGTGTCGAGCATCGCCGCCGTTGGCCGGCGCACTTCGCCGTACAGGCTGAAAACCGGGATGCCGCGCCGGGAATCGATGAAATCGGGAGATTCGACCATGTTGTCCTGCTTGTCGCCGCGCAGACCGTGCTGCGGCCCGAAGGCCGCCGTCAGATTCAGATCGGGCAGCGCCGCGAGCGCGTCGATGGCATGCGTCAGATCGGCGGTGACCGACGCGGGATGCGCGAGCAGGGCAAGGCGCTTGCCGACGAGCGCGCGGCGCAAGGCAGGATCGGCGATGAGACGATCGAGTCCGAAAAGGATCATCCGGCGGCCTGTGTCTCCGATGGGCGCCAACGAAAAGCCGCAGACGCGCCGCGGCTTTTCGACGACCGGCGGCTCGATGGAATCAGAGCATGCCCTTGACGGCTTCGACCTCGCCGATCAGTTCCTCGAGCGTCCTGTCGAACTTTTCCTGGGCGAAGGCATCGAGGGGTATCCCCTGGACGATCTTGAAGGAGCCATTCTTGCACTCGCACGGGAAACCGAAGACGATGCCCTCCGGGATTCCGTAGGAACCGTCGCTGGCCACTCCCATGGTCACCCAGTCGTCGGACCCGAAGACCCAATCGCGGACGTGATCGATCGCCGCGCTGGCCGCCGACGCCGCCGAAGAAGAACCGCGCGCTTCGATGATCGCCGTGCCCCGCTTGCCGATGTCGGGCAGAAAGACTTCGGTGTTCCACCGCTCGTCGTTGATCAACTGCCTGACGCTGTCGCCGTTCGACGTGCAATGGCGATAGTCGGCATACATCGTCGGCGAATGGTTGCCCCAGACGACCAGTTTTCTCAGGCTGTCGACGGGACGGCCGCTCTTGGCCGCGAGCCGCGATCTGGCGCGGTTGTAGTCGAGACGCAGCAGGGAGTGGTAGTTGGCCGGATTGGTGCGCCCCACTTTCCTGACCGCCGCGCGGGCGATGTAGGCATTGGTGTTGGCCGGATTGCCGACGATGAGTACCTTGACGTTTTCCTTGGCGTTTTCGGCGACCGACTTGCCCTGAACGGTGAAAATGGCGCCGTTGGCCGAGAGCAGATCGGTGCGTTCCATGCCGGGGCCGCGCGGGCGGGCGCCGACGAGCAGACAGATGTCGGCGTCCTTGAAGGCGACGTCGGGCTGATCGGTGGCGAAAGCGCCGGCCAGCAGCGGGAACGCGCAATCATCGAGTTCCATGATCACGCCCTGGCAGGCTTTTTGGGCCTGCGGCAGATCGAGCAGTTGCAGAATGACCGGTTGGTCCTTGCCCAGCATATCGCCGGCGGCGATACGGAAGAGCAGGCTGTAGCCAATCTGGCCGGCGGCGCCAGTAACCGTGATGCGAAGAGGTGCTTTTGACATCGATAAACTCCTGATGGATGAATGAAAACTTTAGAAAATCGTTTCGCTTGGACGCTTTTCGCCAAAAATCGATCGACGCGAAGTATAAAGCAGAAGGCAGCGATTTGAGGGGACAGGGGGACAGAAAACAGAGGATAGAAGACAGAGGACAGAGGGGCTTGCGGCGCTTCGCGCCGGGGTGATGGACGAAAAACCGGGCGCTCGGTTTTTCGTTCATTGCTTCGGCGCGAAGCGCCGCAAGTTCACCTGTCTTCTGTCATCTGTCATCTTTCTTCTGAATTCTGTCTTCTGAACCGTTCGGAAGTTCAGTAGAATCAAGGGCGTCACGAATAAATCGGAGATTCGCTCATGGAAAGGCCGTTTCAGGCCGTGGTCGCCGCGCCGGTTTTCTGTTTTGGCATCCGCTGCGACGAGACCGAGATTTTCGCGCTGGAATTTCTTTCTCCACGCGCCGAACAGGCGCCCGCCAACGCGCTGGCCGCCGAGGCGGTCCGGCAGTTGAACGCTTACCTGGCCGACGCCGATTCGTCCTTTTCCCTGCCCTTGCGGCCCGCCGGCACGCGCTTCCAGCGCCGCGTCTGGGAGGAGATCGCGCGTATCCCGAGCCATCAGACGCGAAGCTACGGCGATCTGGCGAAAGCGCTCAGGAGCGCGCCGCGCGCCGTGGGTCAGGCTTGCGGCGCCAATCCGTATCCGGTCGCCGTGCCATGCCATCGCGTGATCGCGGCGGACGGCGGCCTCGGCGGATTCGCCCGGCAGGGCGGCGAATTCTTCCTTGAGATAAAGCGCTGGCTGCTCGGGCATGAACGAAGCCGTTGAGGCCCGCTCCGCCGACCTCGCCGAGATCGACGCCTTCTGCGACACGCTGTGGCTGGAGGACGGCCTGGCGAAAGCCTCGCTGGCCAGCTACCGCGGCGATCTCACGCACTTCGCGCGCTGGCTGGCGGAAGAACGGATCGCGTCGCTTTGCGCGGTAGACGATCTGGCGCTGATTCGTTTCGTCGCCATGTCGTCACAGAAGAAACGCGCCTCATCGCAGGCGCGTTACATTTCGACGCTGCGGCGTTTCTACCGCTATCTGCTGGCGCATGGCCGGATCGCGCGCGATCCGACCCTGAAAATCGCCATGCCGGTGAAACCGGCGCGTCTGCCCAAGGTTCTGTCGGAACGGGACGTCGAGGCCCTGCTGACGGCGCCCCCCGTCGCCGCGCCGCTCGGCCTGCGCGACCGCGCCATGCTGGAAACGCTGTACGCGACCGGCCTGCGTGTCTCCGAGCTGGTGGGTCTCAAGCTGCACGAGGTGAGTTTCGACATGAATGTCGTGCGCGTTTTCGGCAAGGGCGACAAGGAGCGTCTGGTGCCTCTCGGCGAACAGGCCGTCGACTGGCTGCGCCGGTATCTCGACGAAGCCCGGCCCGGCCTGCTCGGCAGCCGCCGCAGCGACGCGCTGTTCGTCACGTCGCGCGCGAGCGGCATGACGCGCCAGGCGTTCTGGCAACTCGTGAAGCGTTATGCCCTGTCAGCCGGCATCGCCCCCGAGAGGCTGTCGCCGCACGTCTTGCGCCACGCCTTCGCCACGCACCTGCTCAATCATGGCGCCGACCTGCGCGTGGTGCAATTACTGCTCGGACACGCGGACATTTCGACGACGCAGATTTATACCCACGTCGCCCGCGAGCGCCTGAAGACGCTGCACGCGCAGCATCATCCGAGGGCATAGTCAGAGGACAGAGTCTTGAGAAGACAGATGACAGATGAGCTTGCGGCGCTGTCGCGCCGGAATGAGGACGGAAAACCTACTTCTCGGTTCGTCTGTCATCTGACGGATTGGAGCGCGGGCGTCTCGCCCGCTTCGTATCGCGCCACACTTCCGAGGACAGAGAAACCCATCGCTCGGTTTCCCCTCCGGCGCGACAACGCCGCAAACTCACCTGTCATCTGGCGGATTGGAGCGCGGGCGTCCCGCCCGCTTCGTGTCGTGTCACGCTTCCGAGGACAGAGAAACCCATCGCTCGGTTTTCCCTCCGGCGCGACAGCGCCGCAAACTCATCTGTCTTCTGTTATCTGTCTTCTGTCTTCTGGCACCTGTCTTCTGGCACCTGTCTTCTGTCATCTGATAGTGCATTCAGCAGCCTGTCATGGATACCGCCAAAGCCGCCGTTGCTCATCACCAGGATGTGATCGCCGGCCCGCGCTTCGCGCGCGACGCGCTCTATCAGGGCGTCGAAGTCGACGGTCACCGTTGCTTTTTCACCCAGCGGCGAGAGCGCCTCGGCCGCGTCCCAACCGAGATTGGCGGCATGGCAGTAAACGCGGTCGGCTTCGGCCAGACTGCCCGGTAATTGCGCCTTCATCACGCCCAGTTTCATGGTGTTCGAGCGAGGTTCGAGCACGGCCAGAATGCGCGTTCCCGGATGAGTTCCGAGCTTCCGGCGCAACCCGGCAATCGTCGCGGCAATCGCCGTCGGATGATGCGCGAAGTCGTCGTAAACGCAAATCCCCCGCGCGCTGCCGCGCCACTCCATCCGGCGCTTGACGTTCAGAAAGCGCGACAGCGCGTCCACGCCGCGTTCGAGCGGCACTCCGGCATGACGGGCGGCCAGGAGCGCCGCGACGGCGTTGGCGCGGTTGTGTTCCCCGGTCAGCGGCCACCAGGTCCGCGCGATCACCGCGTCACCGCGTTGCAGACGGAATTCGCCGGAAGCGTCGTCGCCGGCGGCATGCCAGCCGCCGGCCTCGTTGAAGTATTCGACCGGCGTCCAGCAACCCCGCGCCAATACCCGTTCGAGACTCGCTTCCCCCGCGTTCGAGATCAGCCGCCCGCCACGCGGCAGGGTGCGCACCAGGTGGTGGAATTGCGTCTCGATGGCCGCCAGATCGGCGAAGATGTCGGCGTGATCGAACTCCAGATTGTTCAGCACCACGGTTCGCGGACGATAGTGAATGAACTTGGAACGCTTGTCGCAGAACGCCGTGTCGTATTCGTCGGCCTCGATCACGAAGAACGGCGAGTCGCGCCGGTCCCCGCGCAGACGCGCGGAAACGCCGAAATTCATCGGCACGCCGCCGATCAGAAAACCGGGACTCGATCCGGCCTCCTCGAGTATCCATGCCAGCATCGACGAGGTGGTCGTCTTGCCGTGCGTCCCCGCCACCGCCAGCACCCAGCGGCCATTCAGAACATTGTCGGCCAGCCACTGCGGACCGGAAACATGGTTCAGGCCACGGTCGAGAATCTCTTCGAGCAAGGGGTTGCCCCGCGAAATGGCATTGCCGATCACGAAACAATCCGGGTTCAGACTCGTCTGCTCGGGGCCGTACCCTTCGATCGGATCGATTCCGGCGTCTTCGAGCTGCGCGCTCATGGGCGGATAGACGGCGGCGTCGCAGCCGGTGACGCGATGGCCCGCCGCGCGCGCCAGGCGGGCGATTCCGCCCATGAAGGTACCGCAGATGCCGAGAATGTGAATATGCATGAGGGAAATCCACGTTATGACGGATCAATGAGTTGAAAACAGGATGAAAGCGTCGATCGAACCGTCACCGCGAGGGGCGGAGCACCGTGACCATCCGTGCGCCGCGCCGGATGGCTTCGCTCGCGCTCGCAATGACGATCGATTCAACGGGAGACGCATCGATTCGATCTGCTATAAAATGACGCGATTTTCCAATCGCCGGTAATGACTCATGGATGGAATCATCCGTATGACGGACCCGATGGCGCGATCCGCCGGACGGATTCTACTCCGCGCGCCGTGGGACGGGCATCGGGCGCCTCGCGGCTTTTTCCCGGAATTCGGCCGATGAGCAAGGGGCGGCCTTCTCCCGGCACTTCCCGGCAGCGCTCGCGCGTCGCCGGTCTGGCCGCCCGGCTGATGGCGGACGATGGCATCGCCGATTATTCGACCGCCAAACGCAAGGCGGCATCGATTCTCGGCCTTCCGGCCAGCGCGCGTCTGCCCGAGAACGCCGAGGTCGAATCCGGGCTGCGCGTCTACCAGCGCTTGTTTCAGGAGCAGGAACAGAGCGAGAGGCTCGCCGGGCTTCGGCGGAAGGCCATCGAGTTCATGGAAATCACGCGGCGCTTCAATCCCTATCTGTCCGGCGCGGTGCTCGACGGCACGGCGGGCAGAGGCGCGGAGATCGACATCCAGCTATTCACCGACGGCGCCAAGGAGGTCGAAATTTTCCTGCTCAACGAGCACATCGAATTCCGGCACGGCACGCCGCGTTCGGAACGCGCCGAGGCCGTATTGACGGTCGACGACGAGGGGGTGGCGATCAACCTCGTCATCTACGCGCGGCAGGATGAGCGTGTCGTGTTCAGGATGCGGGATGGCCGAATCCGGCCCCGCGCGCGCATCGACGCCCTTAGACGCCTGTGGGCCGATGACATGAAATGACCCGGCCATGTCCTGGATTTCCGTCACGATCGATACCGACTGCCGCCACGCCGAGCCGCTGGCCGATGCCTTGCTCGACGCGGGCGCGTGTTCGGCCAGCATCGAGGATGCCGACGCCGGCACGCCGGACGAAACCCCGCGATTCGGCGAACCCGGCCTGAGCGCCGCGCCGGGCTGGGCACGTTCGCGCGTCGTTGCGCTGCTCGACGTCGACGTCGATGTCGTCAGGCTGCTGGAGAGTTGCGCCGCCGCCGCCGGCCTTCCCGGCGTTCCGGCCCACGCGCTGGAAAAGGTGGAGGCGCAGGACTGGGTGCGGCTCACCCAGTCGCAGTTTGAGCCGATCCGGGTATCCGAGCGCCTCTGGATCGTGCCGTCCTGGCATACCGCGCCGGACCCGCAGGCCATCGTCCTGCTCCTCGATCCGGGCATGGCCTTCGGCACCGGCTCGCATCCGACGACCCGTCTTTGCCTCGAATGGCTGGAACGTACCGTGACGCCGGGCTGTTCCGTGCTCGACTACGGTTGCGGTTCGGGCATCCTGGGGATCGCCGCCGCCCGGCTCGGCGCGGTGGACGTGCTCGGCGTCGACATCGACCCGCAGGCGGTCGCCGCGGCCCGGAACAACGCGGCGCGCAATGAAACGCGCGTCCGTTTCGAGGACTCCGCGGTGGAGATACGCGGGCAGTTCGACCTGGTGGTCGCCAACATCCTGTCCAATCCGCTCAAGGCCCTGGCGCCGGCCATCTGCGCCCACGTCCGCCCCGGCGGACGGCTTGCCCTGTCGGGCATCCTGCCGGCGCAGACCGGGGAACTGATCGCGGCTTACGCCCCGTGGATACCGCTCGCGCTCGTCGACGGCCGTGAAGGCTGGATCTGTCTGGCCGGAACGAAAGCGGCGTGATTCCGCTCGTTCAGGATAGAATCGCTCCTCATGAAAACGCGCTGCCCGAATTGCCAGACCGTCTTCCGCATCACGACCGAACAGCTCGCGGCGCGAGCCGGCAAGGTTCGCTGCGGGCATTGCCGGAAGGTGTTCATCGCGCTCGGCAACCTGCTCGAAGAGCCGTCCCACGCCATCGCCCCCATGTCCCTGCCGGCCGATGTGATCGACGTGCGCGTGGCATTGGAGCCTGCGTCCGCCGATCCCCGGAACGAGCCGGAAATTCCGGGAAGGCGGCCCGGATTTCCGCATTCCCCCCAAGTGGATGAGCCGGAAGCCGGGGAAAGTGAACGGCTGTATCCGTATGGCGCGCCGTCCGACCCCATCGAGCCGGAGGCGGACCCCGCCACCGAGCAGATTCTTCCGCGTGAAACCAGTGAGATACCGGGTTACAGCAAATGGGCCGAAGGCGTCATGGCGCCGCCCATCGAGGCTCCCGCCGAAAAGCCGTCGTACTGGCCGTTCCGGCTGGCCGTGGTGGTCTTGTCGCTGACCCTGGCCGGCCAGGCCGTGTTTCACTTCCGCGGCGAACTGGCGGTCGCCGTGCCCGGTCTGCATCCCGTTCTCGAAGCCTTCTCGCTCGCCGTGGACGGCCCCCTGCCGTTGCCGAAGCATGCCGAGCTGGTCGGCATCGAAACCTCCGATCTACAGACCGACGCCGCCCGGGGCGGGCTGCTCGTGCTGAACGCCACGCTGCGCAACAAGGCGCCCTATGGGCAAGCCTATCCGTCGCTGGAGCTTTCGTTGACCGACACGCAGGACACGGTGATCGCCCGTCGCGTCTTCCCCCCGCAAGACTATCTCTCCGCGGGAGCGGCGGCCTCCCCCTCCTTCGCCGCCAACTCCGATGTCGCGGTGCGCCTGTGGATCGAGGCCACGAACCTCAGCGCGGCGGGATACCGCTTGTTCGTCTTCTACCCTTGACAGGGGTGTTCAGAGGACAGTCTCAGAAGACAGTTCCAGAGGATAGAAGACA
>JAITAJ010000150.1 GCA_031284185.1 Accumulibacter sp.
AGCCTCCTGGTCGGCGGCATCGGCATCATGAACATCATGCTCGTCTCGGTCACCGAGCGCACGCGCGAGATCGGCATCCGGCTGGCGATCGGCGCGCTCGAACACGAGGTGTTGCTGCAATTTCTGATCGAAGCGGTGGCGCTCTCGGCGCTCGGCGGTCTCATCGGCGTCGCGCTGGCGTTCTTCGTCTGCCTCGCTCTCACCGCGCTGATGCAGATGCCTTTCCTGTTCAATCCCGGCATCAACCTGTTGTCCTTCGTCTTCTCGGGCGTCATCGGCATCGTCTTCGGCTACATGCCCGCCCGCCGCGCGGCCAGCCTCGATCCGATCGTCGCGCTGCGTTTCGAATAAGGATCAGAGGGCAGAGGGCAGAGGGCAGAAGACAGAAGACAGAAGACAGATAAATAGGCGGCGCTCAAGTGAAACATCCGGCAGCGGCAGAATCGGCGTGTTGCGCAACCAGATCAAAAAAATTTTGCCGACAACGAAAACTCGTGGACGCCATTGTCGAAAAGGCAAAAGCAACGGTCTATCCGCTCGCAGTTCAGCGGAATTTGACGCGCTTGCTGTCAGACGTGTGAGTACACACAAAAAAAAGCCCCGTCGCCGGGGCTTTTTCATGGGGCGAATGCGCTACGCTGCCGCCGTCCGTTTCTTCCTGGACAGGAAATACTGCACGCCGACGACCACGACGAGGCACGCCAGACCGAGCATGTCCGAATACACGCCGCCATCGATGAGACAAAAGGCGCCGCTCATGGCCACGATCCGCAGCAGCCAGGAAATCCTGGTGAACAGATAACCTTCGACGGCCACGCCGATCAGGAGCACGCCCAGACAGGCGCCGATGACGACGCGGATGCCTTCGGACAGGGTGGTGTCGATCAGCATGATCTCGGGCGAATAGACGAACATGAACGGCACGATGAATCCGGCGAGCGCCAGTTTCACCGCGGCGTATCCCGTCTTCATGGGGTCGCCGCCGGAAACGCCCGCGGCGGCGAAAGCGGCCAGCGCCACGGGCGGAGTCAGATTGGCGAACATGGCATAATAGAAGGCGAACAGATGTGCCGCCATCTCCGGGATGCCCAATTTGAACAGAGCGGGCGCCGCGATGGTCGCGGTGATGATGTAGGCCGGAATCGAGGGCACGCCCATACCCAGGATCATGCAGGTGATCATGCTGAAGAACAGCGTGAACAGCAGACTCTGATGGCCCAGCGAGATGATGGTGCCGGCCATGGTCAGGCCAAACCCGGTCTTGGAGGTCACGCCGATGATGATGCCCACGCAGGCGCAGGCCATGGCCACCGGAACGGTCTGCTTGGCGCCGTCGGCAAAGGCGTCGCAGATGTCCTTGAAACTCATCCGGGTGTTCTTTCTCAGGCAGGCGATGATGACCGTGGCGATGATGGTGATGACGGCGGAAAAAACGACCGTGGTGCCGGAGAAAAGCAAGAGATAGAGCAGCAGGAAAATGGGGATGAGCAGATGGCCCTTGTCCTTGAGGACGACCTTGACCCGAGGAAGCCGTTCCCTGGGCAAACCGACGAGCCCCAGTTTCCCCGCGCGCAGATGTACCTGGATCAGGACGCCCAGATAATAGAGCAGGGAAGGGATGGCCGCGTGGATGATGATGACGGAATAGGATACGCCGAGGATTTCCGCCATGATGAAGGCGGCGGCGCCCATGACCGGCGGCAGGGCCTGACCGCCCACCGATGAGCAGGCTTCCACCGCGCCGGCGAATTCCTTGGAATAGCCGGTCTTTTTCATCAGGGGGATGGTAAAGGCGCCGGTGGTCACCACGTTGGCTACGGCCGACCCGTTGATCGAGCCGAGCAGGGCCGACGAAACGACCGACACCTTGGCGGGGCCGCCCTTGGTGTGCCCGGCCAGCGCCATGGCCAGGTCGTTGAAGAAGGATCCCATGCCGGATTTGGACATCACGGTGCCGAAAAGGATGAACAGAAAGATGTAACTGGCCGCGACGCCCACCGAGGTGCCGTAGATGCCCTCGGTATTGGCGAAAAAGTGATTGGAAAGCTGCACCCAGGTGTAGCCCCGGTGCGCGAACATGCCGGGCATGTCTCGGCCGAACAGGCCGTAGGCGATGAAAATCAGGCTCAGGGTGGGCAGTGCCCAGCCGGTCATGCGGCGGGAGCCTTCCAGCACGAGCACGGTCAGAATGGTCGCGACGATCAGGTCGTTGGTGTTGGGCATGCCCGCCCGCTCCACCACGCCGAGGTAATCGACCCATACGTACAAGGGCACGGCAATGGAGAGGGCGATGAGAACCCAATCGCACCAGGAGACTCTTTTGTAGTTGCTCTTTTTCCCGAAGGGATACAGGGCGAAACCCAGCACGAGCATCATGGCCACGTGCAGCGAACGGTGCTCGAGCACCACCGGCGGCCCCATCAGCGAAGTGATGAAGTGGTACAAGGTCACGGCAATGCAGGCCAGATAAAGCACCTTGGATACGATGCCCGCCTCCAGCTTGCGAACGCTGGATTCCTTGTCGTAGCTTTCGATGAGTTTCCGCTGTTCCTCGGTCAGGACTCCCGCCATGGCCTTGGCAATGGCGGCATCTTCCGGTTCGGCAGCCGTTCCGGCGTTTTTCGGTTCATCCATGTTTTTTCCGCTCATGATTTCCTCATTTCTTCTCAATCTTCTCAATCACCAGACGCAGGCGGGCATGTTGGGGAAGGTCGGCGCCACGGGCGACGAGCGCGCCATCGAGCGCGATGTCACGAGTGGCCGTATGCGAGTTCAGCCAGTGGAGTTCCTTGAATACCTGCCCGATTTCTTCCATATGGATCAATCCGTCTTTCACATAGCAGACTCGCCCCTTGTCTTCTGGAATTCCCGCGCCGAAAGCCGGAAAAGTGATGGCATCGAGAATCAGATCGTACCTTGAATCTACGTGGAAATACTCGTTCCACGGAATCTTTTCCAGGGAATGGATCCAGCCGAAAAAGAGACGGCTGCCCACTTTTGCCGGAACTTCCGCATAAACGGCACCGGTTTTCCAGTCGTAGATGCGGAGCACGGTCTCTTCCGAAGCATGAAGCGGCAAGGAGCCGGCAAGAAACAGAACAGCCGCCAGCAAGACGATGACATGGGAAACGCCGAAGCGTTTCCCATGCCGATTGCCATCCGTTCTCAAAATCACGGGACGCCGCGTATTCCGTCGTTCATGAATCCAGGGTGACCCGAAAGACGAACCGCAAATGATGCGCATGGGCGCGCAAAGCAACGGCGTCAATCGCGGCCACCGGCGAATTCAGGACGGAATCACTTGAGCATCCCTTTGGCCTTGTAATACTTCACCGCGCCACCGTGGAGAGGAACGGACGTGCCGACGATGCCGCGCAGGGCGGTATCGGGCGTGATCTCCTTTTTCGCCGTGGCGTGGGAAGCGCCGATCGCCGCAAGCCCCGCGGGAGAATAGATGTTTTCCAGCAGATCGTAGACCACCTCATCCGGCAGTTTCACATCGACGAGCATGATGTTCATGACCGCGGCAGTGGTGGTATCCTTTTCCGCGCCGTAGACCGCGGCGGGAATGGTCGCCTCTATGTAGAACGGATACTTCTCGATCAGCTTTTTCAAGCCTTCGCCCTCGACGGGCACGAAAGCGACCTTTTCGGTCACGCCCAGCTCGCGGATGGTCGCGTTGCCCAGGCCGGAAGTGACGAAAGCCGCGTCGATCAGACCGTTCTTCATCTGGTCGATGGCTTCGCCGTAGTTGAGATAATCGACCTTGACGTCCTTGTAGGTCATGCCGTGGGCCTCGAACATCATGCGCGCGTTGAGTTCGACGCCGGAATTGGGCGCGCCGACGCCGATGCGTCTACCCTTGAGGTCAGCGAAACTCTTGATGCCCGTCTTGGCGGTGGTGACGATCTGGCAGACGTTGGGCCACAGTCCCATCAAGGCGCGGAGGTTGGTCGCCTTGGGCTTGCCCTCGTAGGCGCCGAAGCCTTCCACGGCCTGAATCACGGCGTCCGACATGGCGATGGCCATTTCACCCTGTCCGGTGTTGAGCGCGTTGATGTTCTCGGCCGTGGCTCCGGTCGCCGTGGCCGAAGTCTTGTAGCCGAGCGTCCCGATGAAGCTCGAAAACGCGCCGCCGATCGGGAAGTAAATCCCGCTGGATGGTCCGGTAAGCACCGTGATGAAGTGCTTGTTGCGCTCAGCCTTGCCTATTTCCGCCACGGCCGCCACGGAAGGAAGCGCAAGGGCCAGTACCACGAGAAGCCCGGGAAGCAGTTTCGTTTTTCTCATTTCACACTCCTCATCGAAAGAATAGAATGAAACGCAGGAATTTCAGAAACACTGTGCTACCAGAATCGACAGTCTAAATGACTGTTACCCTCTGATCAACAAAACACCTTTCGGTTCAACTTGACGGAACCGCCACGGTATCCGCTTTTGATCCCTCCGTCAAAGGACGAAGAAAAACAGTATCACTACCACGGTGGGCGGAAGCGCGGCAAGAAGCAACAAGGGCGCCCGCACCGTTTCGTTGGGGAAGTAGCTCTTGAGAATGGAAAATCCAGCCGGGTTCGGCGCGTTGGCGATGACTGTCAGACCGCCGCCCGAAACCGCGCCGGCAACCAGCGCGTACTTGAATTCGTCGGACAGGCCCACGACGAGCGAACCCAGATAGGTCAAGGCCGCGTTGTCGGTCACCGCGGTCAGCGCCGTGGCCCCGAAATAGACGCTGCGGGCATCCATGCCCATCAGGAGATCCTGCAACCACCATTGCTGCTGCCCCCCGAGGACGACCAGTCCGGCGAGGAAGAAGGCCACCATCAGCCCCTCTCTCAGGATCAGCCGGTCCTGATGGCGCTTGTACGCCGTGGCGAAACCGAGAAAGAACAGGAAGAGTCCCATGAATATCACGGGATGGTGGGCGAACACGATGATCCCGGTCAGGAAGGCCAGATGGACCGCCGTCATCGGCACCGGCATCTTGCCGTCCGCGCGATCGGCCGAAAGCTCGACGCGGACTTCGCGCAGCTCCTTGCGAAAGAGATAGGTCACCACCATGGCATTCACGCAGACTGCCAACGCGGCTCTCCAGCCGAAGTTCGAGGCCATGAAGGCGATGTCCCAGCCCCACTTGCCGGCCACCATCAGCACGGGCGGCGCGGCAAACGGCGTCAGCACCCCGCCGATCGAAACATTCACGAACAGCACGCCGATCGTCGCGTACTTGAGCCGGGTCGAGATTCCCCGCGAAAAGAACATGTCGCGCAGCATGAAGGCCGCCAGGGTCATGGCGGCCGGCTCGGTGATGAACGAGCCGAGCAGCGGAACGAGGAACAGGGTGACGACATAGAACGCCACACCCGTTTGCAGCGGAAGCCGCTTCGCCAGAAAGCGCACGGTGGCGCCGCAGAAAAGCAGGATGGGTTTGCTGGCCGCCACCACCATGATCACGAAGACGAACATCGGCTCGGTGAAATTACGGTGTTCCAGGTAATGGATGGCATCCGTCGTGCCGACCATGCCGCACATGATGATCACCAGGATCATCGCCCAGACGCCGAAGACCGCTTCGACCTCGCCGAGCAGATGGAACACGCCGCCGTGCGCGGGGCACCGGTGCGCCATTTTCTCGAAATACGCGGCTGAGAACGTATGCATGACGGCCAGAAGGAACAGGGCGGCCGAAACCCATTGGAACATCATGTTGTCCATTATGAACGCGCCTCTCTCTAACAGACTTTATACGTATGGCAAGGACGCCCGCGCAAATACTCCGCGCCACGCCCCGCGTGACTCTCCGACCCTCCGCAACACGGAAGAGCTTACACCCTTTCCCGCGCGTGACGGCCTTGCCGGAGGAAAGAATTTCCAGCCGGAAACCCTCTCCGGCAAAACCCGATCCGGGATGGCGCCGTCGCGCCGACCGGGCCGAATGAGCTTCCATCCGATCCGCCGCCCGTGAAACCGCGCCTCTTTCCTCGCGGAGCGGAAGCGTCGCCCCCGGCTTCCGGGAACGGCCCAAACCTTGAACGAGCCAACAGCCGACGGTATTTCATCGCCTTCCCCCTCCCCCTCATGAATTATTTGAGTCTTATCTTACGCTAAAACGCGCCTGTGTCCAGAAGCAATGACGACTTGCCCGCCGCGATGGTTTTCGGGAGCAGGTTGTTATAATCCTGCCCTAATCCTCTCAACCAGAACGGAATCGTCTTTCCCATGTTTACGCCCCGTCCGTTTTTCCTGATCCTCCTGTTCCTGCTTTTCCCGCCCTTCCTGCGCGCCCAGCCGATGCCGACACCGCCGGCGCTGGCGGCCAAGGCCTGGCTGCTCGTGGAATCGGCGTCCGGGCAGGAACTGGCCGCGCAGGGCGCCGAGGAACGCATCGAACCGGCCTCGCTGACCAAGCTGATGAGCGCGTACCTGATCTTCGACGCCATCAAACAGGGGACGATCAAGCTGGCCCAGAAGGTGCTGGTATCGGAAAAGGCTTGGCGAACGCCGGGTTCGCGGATGTTCATCAAGGTCAACACGCAGGTATCGGTGGAGGATCTGATCAAGGGCATGATCGTCCAGTCCGGCAACGACGCCAGCGTGGCGCTGGCCGAGGCGGTTGCCGGCAGCGAGGACGATTTCGCGCAGATGATGAACCGGGAAGCGCAGCGCCTGGGCATGAAGAACACGAACTTCCGCAACGCCTCGGGCATGCCCGACCCGGAGCACTATACGACGGCGCGTGATCTGGCCGTGCTGACCGACGCGCTGATCCGCGAATTCCCGAACGAGTATGCCAAATACTATTCGATCAAGGAGTTTCGCTACAACAACATCACTCAGCCCAACCGCAACCGCCTGCTCCAGCTCGACCCGACCGTGGACGGCGTCAAGAGCGGCCACACCGAGGCGGCCGGCTATTGTCTGATTGCCTCGTCCAAGCGCGGCGACCGCCGCCTGCTCTCGATCGTCACCGGCACCGCCTCGGACGCCGCGCGTACACGGGAGTCGCTCAAGTTGCTCAATTACGGCTTCCAGTCTTACGATGCCGTGCGGCTGTACACCAAGGATCAGCCGGTATCGAACCTGAAGGTCTGGAAAGGCGCCGCCTCGACGGTCAAGGCCGGCTTTCGGAATGACTTCGTCGTCGCCGTGCCCAAGGGGCTCGCCTCGCGCATCAAGACCGAGTTGTCGTCACAGCAGCCGTTGATGGCGCCGGTTGCCGTCGGCCAGCCTGTCGGTACGCTCTGGATTTCGCTCGATGGCAAGCCCTACGCGAACTTCCCGGTGGAAGCGATCGAGGCCGTGCCGGTCGCCGGTGTTTTCGGGCGCATGATCGATACCATCCGGCTCTGGTTCAACTGAAGGAGAAAAAGAAAGCGCCATGACGGCCTACCTGAACGGACGCTTCCTGCCGTTGGCCAAGACGCGCATCTCGCCGCTCGACCGGGGTTTCCTTTACGCCGACGGCGCATATGAAACAATCCCGGCCCATTCGCGCCACCCGTTCCGTGTCGACGCGCATCTGAGCCGTCTGCGTCGTTCTCGATGGTCGGCCGGGGCCGATGGCCTGCCGAATGCGCGAATGGTTTTGCGTTTTCCGTGACGAACTCATGAGGCATGGCCGTGACTGAGCCGGAAGACACGCTGCTCGATTTCCCCTGCGCCTTTCCGTTGAAGGTCATGGGGCTGGCCGGCGGGGCGCTGGCGCGGACGGTGCCCGGCATCGTGCGGCGCCACGCGCCGGAATTCGACGGCGCGACGATGGAGACGCGCGTGTCGTCCGGCGGAAAGTACCTCAGCCTCACCTGCACCATCCACGCGACGTCCCGGGCGCAGCTCGACGCCCTCTACCGCGATCTCTCCGAACACCCGGACGTGAAGGTCGTGCTGTGAATGCCGGCGGCTTGCGCGTCGAACGCCTCGGCCTCGTCGACTACCTTCCCGCGCTCGAAGCGATGCGGGCGTTCACCGCCGCGCGTGACGCGGCAACGCCCGACGAAATCTGGCTGCTCGAACATCCCCCGGTCTACACCCTCGGTCAGGCCGGCAGACCGGAGCACCGGCTCGCCGACAACGGCATCCCCCTGGTGAAAACCGATCGCGGTGGTCAGATCACTTATCATGGCCCCGGGCAGATCGTCATTTATCCGCTGCTCGATCTTGCCCGGCGCGGCCTCGGGCCGCGCGGTCTCGTCCGCCGTCTGGAACAGGCGGTCATCGAGCTTCTGGTCGAACACGGCATCGTCGCGCGGCGCCTCGAAGGCGCTCCCGGCGTCTATGTCGACCGCCGCGACGGCGCGGCGCGTCTGGCCGGATACCCGGCGAAGATCGCCGCGCTCGGTCTGCGCGTCCGCCGGGGACGCTGCTACCACGGTCTCTCGCTCAACGTAGACATGGAACTCGCGCCGTTTTCGGCGATCAACCCTTGCGGCCATGCCGGCATGACCGTCACGCAAACCCGCGATCTGGGCGTCGATCTCACCCCGGCCCAGGCCGGCGAAGCGCTCATCCGCCACCTGCTCCGGCAACTGGAATCGCCATGACCGAATCGACCCCCCGGGACACCGCCGAAATGACGGAAACCCGGCAAAAAGGCCAACAGAAAACCGCGCGCGTCCCGATCGAGCTCGTTCCGGGGGGCGAACCCTTGCGCAAGCCGGCGTGGATTCGCGTCAAGGCGGGCAACGCGATGGGACGCTTCGGCGAGATCAAGCGCCTGTTGCGCGGGCAGAAGCTGCACACCGTCTGCGAGGAAGCCGCCTGCCCGAACGTCGGCGAATGTTTCGGGCGCGGCACGGCCGCTTTCATGATCCTCGGCGACCTCTGCACACGTCGCTGCCCGTTCTGCGACGTCGGCCACGGTAGGCCGTTGCCGCCCGATCCCGGCGAACCGGCGCGTCTGGCCGAAAGCGTGGCGCGTCTCGGGCTGCGTTACGTGGTGATCACCAGCGTCGACCGTGACGACCTGCGCGACGGCGGCGCCGGCCACTTCGCGGACGTCGTCGCCGCGGTGCGCGAGGTCTCGCCCGCCACCGTCATCGAAACCCTGGTGCCGGACTTCCGGGGGCGCATGGACGCGGCCATCGACGCGCTCGGCCGCGCGTTGCCGGACGTGCTCAACCACAACCTGGAAACCGTCCCGCGCCTGTACCGTCAGGCCCGTCCGGGTGCCGACTATGTACACTCGCTGGCATTCCTGCGTCGTTTCAAGGAACGTCACCCGCGTGTTCCGACGAAATCCGGCCTGATGGTCGGTCTCGGCGAGACCGACGAAGAAATCCTGGCAGTCATGCGCGATCTGCGCGTCCACGACGTGGATATGCTGACCATCGGACAGTACCTTGCCCCGTCGCCGCATCATCTGCCGGTCGTCCGTTACGCGCGCCCGGACAGCTTCGAGCTATTCGAGAACGCGGCGAAGGAAATGGGATTCGCGGGCGCCGCCTGCGGCCCGATGGTGCGTTCGAGCTATTGGGCCGACAGGCAGGCGCAGAGCGCCGGCATTGTTCAGAAGACAGAGTTCAGAAGATAGAAGATTGAGGACAGAAGGCAGATGAGTTTGGGCGCTTCGCGCCGAGTGAGGATGAAAACCGAGCGCTCGGGTTCAGAGGATAGAGGATAGAAGGTTCCATCCCCTGATTTGGGCAAAAAAAATCCCGGGCCGACAGGCCCGGGATGTAAATCCCATCGTTGCGATGGGTAGGGAGGGTCAAACATTGTCAGCGGAGAACGCTGAAGCAATGACTGCATGGTAGTACCGTTGCGCTTGAGTGTCTGTTGTACTTGTGCTGTGCTTGAGTAACCAAATGTAATCGACACCCCGGAACCGGGGCTCGATCCTTGGGCGCTGCCCCGGAAATGCCATGCGAAGCGTTTGCGCCGCCGTCGAAGCCGGCGACATCGCCCCAGGCCGCTACGCGACTTTTCGGGCGCTGATTTCAGAGGACAGGTTTCAGAGGACAGCGATTTGAGAGGACAGAAGACAGATGAGTATGCGGCGCTATCGCGCCGGGTGAGGGAGGAAAAACCGAGCGATGGGTTTTTCCATCTTCCCCGGCGCCACCCCGCCGCAAGCTCATCTGTCTTCTGTCCGCTATCTTCTGTCCTCTGAAACTGTCTTCTTATATATTACGTTTTCCCCACTCCAATCCGTGTTTGGGGATGGTTTCGGAAAGGCCGGTACAGCCTGTCCCTTCTGTGGGTTCCCAAGCCCGAAAGACAGCCTTTGGCGTACCGTGCTCATCCGTTTGTTGCAAGTCCGAACAG
>JAITAJ010000154.1 GCA_031284185.1 Accumulibacter sp.
GAGCCAGGGCGGTATAAGCGTCGGCCTGCATGACCGGCGAGATCGAAGCATCGGATAAGCGCTTTTTCACGGCGGCGAAGCCTCCCTGGTCGTAAACCGCGATGAGCTTTCCGAATTTCTCGCCCAGTGATTCAGGAGATGTTTTCCTGCTGGATTCACGCCAGATTTTTCCGAGCTGGGCAGGAATCGACAGCAACGACCTGGAGTCGATGCTTTGAATCACTATGTTTCCCAGCCGGACATTCAGCGCGTTCTGAGATTCCAACCGGTGAATTCTTTTTTGCGCTTCCATCAATGCGCGCAAACGGTAGTTTTCGGCCAGAACCTGAATCAGTTCGTCCTTCCCTGAAGATATTCCTCCGCTCCAGCCGTTCCGGTCGAATGTCGTTCTTCGTGGAACATTGGCGCCGAAATGTTCCACGGCATACGCTTCACATAATTTTGTCAACAACTGCGGATAATTTTCCAGAATATTCGTCAGTTGCTCGTCGTTTTCACCATCCAGGCCATTGACATTCCACAGAGCGCATTCCTGCGACCCGGCAATCGGGTTGGCCACGAATTCATAATCATCCGTCGCCTTGATTTTACGATCGTTCAATACAGCCATGGCCCACAGCCATAAATCGTCCCCGCGCGGAGCCAACTTCATGAACAAGTCTTCTCGCGACACGTCTTCATGAAATGATTCCGGTGGATACAAGGCGCCCCCCACTCCGGTCAATATGTTCAGAAAGGACGGGGTACTGCTTGTGCTCAATCGCCATCTACCATACGCTTGCACCCATCCATCGCTGGAAAATTCGATGCGCCGCATTCGCGCGCCGCTTATGACATTGGGGCTGTTCAGATAGCTGTCATATAATTTCCGTAGCCAATCGCTCGAATACAGATTATCGTCGTCGGCGATGCAGATCAACGCATTCGGATATTTTTTCAATGCCGGTATTATTTTTTTATAGGACTTCAGATTTTCACACCATTCTATGGTCAATCCTTCCGAAACCAGATTCAACAATTCCTCGGGTAAATCCTTTTCCCTGTTCGGAAACTCCGATTCCGCCAGCCACAGGATGACCCTGTTCGCTTTTACTGTTTGCCTCAACAAAGTTTCGATCGCTCGATGCGCCATTCCAATCCGTGGTGGATACGAAGTCAGTGAAACGATCAGTTCGTGAATTCGAGTTTCCACTCGTATCGGCTGGTCCGTACTCGATCTTCCCTGATAATGCCGCTCCATGATCCGCTCTTCCAAATGTTTCAATCGACGTGATCGAGTACGATGCTCTCGAGCAGCTTCAGGATGCCGGCGAACATCGCCGCGAACAGCAGCGTGATCGCCGTGTTGTAGATCCGGCGCGGTTCCATCGGATATTCCGGCAGCGTCGGCGCTTGCAACACCGAGACTTTCTCCAGCATCCGGGTGGCATCCATGCGGCCTTTTTCCAGCGCGGTGAGCGCTGCCTTGTAGAGTTGCTCGGTAAACGTCACTTCCATTTGCAGACGCTGGAATTCTTCCATCGTGATGTTCAGTGTCTTGCCCGTGGGATTGGCGAGTTTGGCTCTTTCATCGTCGATCTGCCGATCGATGGCAGCCAGGGATTGCCTGAGCATCATGAGGTTGGGATGGTCGCGGTCCAGTGTCTTGGGAAAGGACGCGAGTTGGGTCTGAAGTTGGGCGCGCTGCTCTTCGAGTTTGGCAACGAGGACATTGAGACTCTCGGCGGTGGCTTGCGGCGAGAACAGACCCTTTTTGTTCTGAAACGCCAATAACGCCTGTCTGGCCTGCTGAAAGCGCAGTTGCGCAAGATTCACCTGGGCCGTGAGGAAATTGACCTGGGTTTCCGCCATTTCATGGCCGATCTGGTTCATGTAGCGTTCACCCTCGCGCACGAGCATGCTGGAAATGGCCCGCGCCTTTTCCGGATCATAGGCTTGCGCCTTGATGCGCAACACGCCGGCAAAGTCGTCATAATTGATGTCGGTCCGCGACAGGTAATGACGATGAAACCATTCCATCGAGGCATCCTGGAACCACATGCGCGAAACGATGTCCCGGCGTTTGTCGCTGTAGTGCGAGCGCAGGTCGAGCGCCGCGTCCAGCTTTCCGAGGATGTCCACCGACAGCAGATATTCCCGCAACAGGAGTTGATCGGAGCGATTGACGCCGCCAATGCCGGAAACCAGCATGGAGATGTCGAAAGAAGGCATGCCGACCGAATCCGTCTTGCGGATGATCACGTTGGCTTCGGAAACGTAGCGATCGGAAGCCGTCACCAGCCAATATGCCGCTGTCAACAGGGCTGCCATCAGGGTCATCCACCTGGCAAGACGTCCCGCGTTTTTGATCGTTTGGGGTGTATTCATTTGGTCAAGGTGTCCTTGTAAGCCTTGAATGCCTCGCCGATCCGATCGAACCAGTGGGCCTGGCCGTCATGGATCCAGATGGCCGCCTGGCAGAACTGCCGGAGCGTGCCTTCGTCATGTGCCACCATGATCAGGCCGGCGCGGTCGGCCATGGCCTTGAAGGCGGCGGCGGCCTTCTTGCGAAACGCCGCGTCGCCGGCTGCCGTCACTTCGTCCGAGATGTAAACGTCGAAGTCGAAGGCGAGCGACAAGGCGAACTGGAGGCGCGAGCGCATTCCGGAAGAATAGGTATATACCGGCTCGTCGAAGGCTTCGCCGAGTTCGGAGAATTCCTGGACGAAGGCCAGCCGATCCGCGATGTCCCGCTGATGACCATGCACGCGGCAGACGAACTTGGCGTTCAGCCGACCGGTCAGCGCGCCTTCCAGCCCGCCCTGCCCCATCGGCCACGAGACCCGGCAGCGGCGTTCCACCGAACCCTTCGTGGGATGATCCACGCCGCCGATGATGCGCAGCAGGGTGGATTTTCCGGCGCCGTTCGCGCCGATCAAGCCGACGTTCAGCGCGCGGGGAATGCTCAGGCTGATGCCCTGCAAGACCCATTTGCCGACGCCGTGCCTGGTCCGGTAGCGTTTGTGGATGTCGTCGACGAGGATCATTGCATCACCAGTTGCATGGCGAAGCGGCGGTAGAGCAGCAACCCCAGAAAGACGCTGCCCAAGGCCCAGGCATAGAGATAGCCGGCATCGACGCCGGCCGCGGCATGGTAATGGGGGACGAAACCCAGGCGCGCCAGTTCGAGACCGTGGGTGATCGGGTTGAGCAGGAGCAGGCCGCGATAGCGCGGGGGGACGGAAGCCAGGGGCCAGATGACGCCGGAGATGAGATAAAGCGGAATCATCAGGATGCTGAAGACATGCTTCATTTCCGGCACGAGCCTCATCCATACCGAGGTGAACAGGCCATAACCCAGGCCGAACAGCCACAGCCCGAAGGCGGCGAGCATGGCTCGCAGGGGATCGACCGGCAGGCTTCCACGGCCCGACAGGGCGACCGCCAGCAGAATGATGGCCGAGATGATCGACATCAGAAAGGCTTCCAGCACGGCCCGCGCGATGGCGGGATCGAAAGGCTTGACCTGGCGGTAGGCGAACAGGGGCCGATTGGAGTCGACGGCATGGGTGACCTGGACGGCCGTCCGCCGGAACAGAAAGAACGCCAGCAGACCGATCGAGAGCCAGAGGACGATGTCTACGCCGCCGATCGCGCGGGCGCGGATCACGGACCACACGAAGATCATGAAGCCGATGTGCAGGACGGGTTCCGCCAGCAGCCAGAACCACGCGCCGCGCATGTCGAACAGGCGATCCAGCGCCTCGCGCAGGAAAATCGCCTGCCAGACGGAGAGTGTCACCGCCAGGGGATCGCGCGTTTCCGCCCTGTTCGCCATGTGGTTCATTGCAAGGCCCGGTTGATCGATACGCTGGGCACCGCGACGGACACCAGCAGGCGGAGGAATTTATCGAATTCGGCCGCCGGAGAGTTTGAAACGTAGATCACGTCGCGATCCTGGACGGGAAAATGCTGCGTGACGAAGAACGAAGCCGGATCGCGCAGATCGATCTGATAGATCACGGGGACGCCTCCATTGCCCGCCTGGGCCGGCGCGTCTTTCGCCTCGATCAGTCCGGCGTCCTCGAAGCGGAATACGAAGACGCCCCGCGCGTCGGCCCGGCTGTCGTTCAGGCCGCCCGAGCGCGCCAGGGCCTGGGCCAGCGAGATTCCCTGGGCCTCAAACGGAATCTCTTCGTTCTTTCCGGTCGCTCCCAGCACGGAGAAACTCCGCGGCTGAAAGAGCGCGGCGATCACGTCGCCCGGCCTGAGCGGGACATTCTGCCGGGGATCGCGGATGACGGCGTCGAGGGCCATCGTGGCCGTGACATCGCCGCGCGACAGTTGAACCGCCATGCGGTTGATCGGATGCCGGACGCCGCTTCCGGCCGCCAGGGCGTCGAGCAGACGCTCGCCCTTCGGCGTCAGCGGCATCATCGTGCTGGTGGCGACCTCGCCCACCACCGTGACGTTCGAGGTATTGTTCCTGATGACGCGCACGAGCACCTGCGGCTGGTTTGCCTTGCCCGTGAGCCGCCTGACGATATCCCTCTCGACGTCCTGTGTCGCGCGGCTCTTCACCGGCACCCTGCCCGCGAAGGGCATGACGATCGTTCCATCCAGCGCGACCATCTGCTCGGGAAAAGTCACGACGCGCGTCGTCGTCGGGCCGGACCTCGGATCGAGCACCACGCCGCCGAAGAGCATCGCGGGCGGCGCTTCCCATACCGAAACCTCGACGATGTCTCCGGGGCCGATGAGATGATCGCTGCCGCCCTTGCCCGGAAAGACGTCGGCGAACTGGCCGAGCTTCTTGCCTTCGGCGAGCCTTCTGGCCAAGGCATCGTCGACATCGACCAGGCGGATGCCTTCGATGCGGCCGCCATCGCGTTTTTCCTGAACCTGCTGGCGGCTGGCGCCGGAGCTGGACAAGCCGTCCGGAAACGTCGCGCAGCCTGGAAGAAAGACCGCCGCGACCAGGACGATCGCCGGGAGCCGCGCTTTTTTCATGTATTCCGAAACCATTCCCTACCCCCTTCCCTTTCTCTTTCACCCCTTGGTTCATCCGCCCGGCCCCCCGGTTCACGCAAGGCGCCAGGCCCTCGTTTCAACTCATCATCCGATCTCATGAAGCCGCTCCAGGGTATTGAAAACGTATTCGATCTCCTCGTCCGTATGCATCGCGGACAGGAAGAATCTCAGCCGGGCCGCCTTTTCCTCCACCGCCGGATGGATGATGGGCTGTACGTTGATGCCCGCTTCAAAGAGCCGATTCGACAAGCGGACGGCCTTCAGAGAGCTGCCGATGATGGCCGGAACGACGGCATGACCCTGGGCGTAGCCGGTATCGATGCCGGCCGACCGCATATGGCGCAGGAACCGCCCGGCGCGCGCCCTCAGCCGCTCGACGCGCTCAGGCTCCCGCAGCAGGATGCGCAGCGCTTCCAGGGATGCCGCCGCCAGCGGCGGCGACATGCCGACGCTGTAAACGAAACCCGGCGCGGCATATTTGAGGTGCTCGACCAGCGCCCGCTCGCCGGCGATGAAGCCGCCGCAGCCCGCCAGGGTCTTGCTGAGCGTGCCCATCCAGATATCCACCTCCCCGCCCCGCACGCCAAAGTGCTCGCGGGTTCCTTTCCCGGTCTTGCCCAACACGCCCAGGGCATGCGCTTCATCCACCATCAGAAAAGCCTGATGGCGGCGTTTGATGTCGATCAGGGCCGGCAGGTCGGGAACGTCGCCGTCCATGCTGTAATGACCTTCGACGACGATCAGCGCGCGCTCGAAGCGGCCGCGGATTTCGGCCAGGATGCCATCGAGCGCCGCCGTGTCGTCATGCGGAAAACTTCGCCGCGCACTGCCGGCGAGCTTGATGCCTTCGAGCACGCTGTTGTGGATCAGACTGTCGTGGATGACCAGGTCTTTCGGGCCGAAAAGGCAGCCGATGGTCGAGACGTTGGTGGCATGGCCGCTGACGAAGACGATGCAGTCCTCGACTTCGTAAAGTCCGGCCAGCGCCTCTTCCAGTTCGCGCTGGATCGGGCGCTCGCCGGCCACCAGGCGGCTGGCCGAGGCGGAAGTACCGTAGCGGTCGATGGCGTCTTTCGCGGCCTTGGTGACGGCGGGATGGCCGGAGAGACCGAGATAGTTGTAGCTGGAAAAGTTGACGTACTCACGCCCATCGATCCGTGTCCTTGCCCCGGCCACGCCATCATGGACGATGAAGAAGGGATTGCGCAGGCCGAGCCGGTCCGCCGCGGCCCTGGGCACGAGCATCTTTTCGTAACCGGGATGGCGGTCGAAGCGAGTGAAGGCTTCGGGTACGCCGGAGCGGATCATTGGCCGGGCGGCGGGCTGGAGAGCGCCCATCCCGTTTGCCGCGGCGCTTTTGCCCAGAAAGCGCTCGATGAGCCGGTTCCTGACCCTGGGGTCGAGCGATGATGGGGTCATGCGTCCCCTCCCGCCCGCCGTTTCGCCAAGACGCGCGCGCCTTTCGCGATCTCTTGCGCCCCCTCCATATCCACGGATTCTCCGTGCCGTCTGGCCATGTCCAGAACCACGGCATCCAGCGGAGTAGCCGCCTGATCCTCCTCCTCGTCGCCCCCGAGAAGCCGTTCGACGATACGCCGGGCGATCCCTTCCACCGTGGGCGACTCGTTGAGCATCATCACCGGCAACGGAATACCGATGTGCCGTTCCAGCCCCAGCGCAAGCTCGACGGCCATCAGCGAATCGAATCCCAGGTCGTGCAGCGAGCGCGAAAGCTCGATGCGATCGGCGCCGATGGCGAGAACCCGCGCGACCTCCTGGATCACCCGCTCCTGGACGATGCCCAGCGCTTCTTCGGGCGACCCGCCGGCAATCAGCGCCTGGAAGTCGATCTCGTCTTCGTCCAGGCCGGCGTTTTCCAGGCCGCGGTTCAGAATGGCGAAACGGCTGCCGCCGGCGGAAGGCAGAAAACGAGCCAGCGTGTTCCAGTCGAAATTGGCGGCGGTAAACGACGCGCCTTCCCTCAGAACACGGTCGAGCCGATCCAGCGCCAGGCCGAAGGCAAGGGGCGGTTTGCCCAGGCGCTGACCCAGGCCGTTCCGAACCGTTTCGTTGCGCGTGAGATACCCGGCATCCCCGATGGGTCCCCAGCCGACGCAGGCGGCGGGCAGACCCATGTGCCGGCGCATTTCCGCAAGACCTTCCAGCCCCGCATTGGCGGCAACGTAATTGGCCTGTCCGGGATTGCCGATGGCGGTCGTGATGGAGGAATAGAGGATGAAATGTTCGAGCGGAATGCCGAGCGTGGCCTGATGCAGATTCCAGGCCCCCAGGAGCTTGGGCGCGACGACGGTTTCCATCCGCGCGGCGTCGAGGTTCTGCAAGAGAGCATCGTCAAAGACGGCGGCGGCGTGCAGAATTCCCCGGAGCGGCGGAAAGTCCTCGCGGATGCGCTCGATCATTTGCGACACGGCCCGCGCATCGGTGACATCGCAAGCCATCGCGGTCGCGTCCACCCCTCGGGCGCTCAGTTCTTCGATGGCTTTCCGCGCCCCCGGCGTCTCCGATCCACGGCGCCCCGCCAGGATGAGATGGCCCACGCCGCGCGCCGCCAGCCAGCGCGCCGATTCGAGGCCGAAGCCGGACAGCCCGCCCGTGACGAGCCAAGTGGATTCCCTCGTGAGCCGCGGCGGCTGGCGCGGTCTCAGCGGCCGCTCGATCGCCGGTCTTGCGTCGGCAAACGAGACGACCACCTTGCCGATGTGCCGCGCCTGCTGCATGACGCGAAAGGCGTCGACCACGCGCTCCGCCGGGAAAACGCGGCAGGGCAAGGGCGTGAGAACACCCTCGCGGAACAAGGCCAGGACTTCCCGGAACAGCCGCCCGGCAAGCGCCGGTCGACCGGTCAGCAACGAGTCGACGTCGATGCCGAAATAGCTGATGTTGTCCTTGAAGGGACGCAGACCGATGGGAGTGTTTTCGGAGAAGTCGCGCTTGCCAAGCTCCAGGAAACGGCCAAAGGGCCTGAGCGCGCGCAGGTTGCGGCGAATGGCTTCGCCGGCGAGCGAATTGAGCACGACGTCGACGCCCTCGCCGCCGGTCGCGGCGAGGATCTCATCGGCAAAGTCGAGACCGCGCGAATCGAAGACGTGGCCGGCGCCGAGCAGACGCGCGAAATCGCGCTTGCCGTCGCTGCCGGCGGTGGCGAAAACTTCGGCCCCGAGATGCCTGGCCAGTTGGATGGCAGCGATGCCCACCCCTCCGGCTCCGCCGTGGACGAGCACGCGCTCGCCGGCTTGCAGGCCGGCCAGATGCTTCAATGCGTAATAGACCGTGAAGAACGCCGTGGGCACGGTGGCCGCCGACTCGAACGACCATTCTTCCGGTATCGGGGCAACGACGTCGGCGCGGGTGATCACGTGGCTTGCGAAGCAGGCCGAGCCGAACCCCATGACCCTGTCGCCCGTTTGCAGATCGCGCGCGCGCGGGCCGACGCGGCTGACGACGCCGGCGAACTCCAGCCCCAGATTCGCGCCGGCGAACCCTTTTTCCACGGCTTCGTCGGGCAGCAGGCCCATCAGATACATGAGGTCGCGGAAGTTGAGGCCGGCGGCCCGCACGCGCACCTCGACCTCGCCTTCGCGCAGCGGGCGCTCTTCCAGCGGCAGCCAGAGCAGGTTGCGCAACTGGCCGGGCAGGTGAAAATCGAGCCGGAACCTTTCGTCCGCCGCCGCGGGCGCCGTTTCCCGATCCGCTTCCCCGCGCATGACCAAGGTATGGCGGCCCGTATCGGCCAGCACGATCTCGTTCGCGCCGTCGGGCTGCAAAAACTCGTTTTCCAGCCGGGACAAGGTGCCGGACGCGCCGGGATCGCAGGCAAGCTCGATCAGGACGCATTCGAGCGCCGGTTCTTCGTTCATCACCACGCGGCCAAAGCCCCAGAGCGCGGCCTGCGCCGGATTGGGCGAACCGGGCAGGCCGGAAACCGGCCATTCCGAAGCCAGCGCGCCGCCGCGCGTGAGGATCCACAGGCGCGGCGGCTTGCCGGAATGCGCGGCGAGGATCTGCGTGTCGCCGAGCGCCTCGGCGAGCAAGGCGCCCGAAGACTCCGGCGTCGCGTTCCAGCCGCGCAGATGCGCGACGTGCTGGAATCCGTCGAGGTCTTGCCCCGCCAGCCGCTCCACCGTCTCGACGCGCTGGCCCATCGATTCGAGCCGGAGGGAGAGACGCCCGGCGAATTCCGAGGAAGCGGAATCGGCGAGCAGCAGCCAGGAGGCGGATTCGGGCGCCGGCAGGGTGGCCGCGTCCTCCCGCGGTCGCCGGGCCAGCAAGAGGTACGCGCCCTCGGCGAGGCCCTCGGCGGCGGGATCGCTGAAATCCAGCACATCGTCGAAGCCTTCGGCCTCGAGCGCCTCCACCCAGGCGGATGGCGGCAGCAGCGACGAAAGCGGCGCATCGCCGCCAACGGCGGTCTGCCACCAGGCGGAATCGACCCCGTTCAGGAAATCGGCGCTCCAGTCCGGGTAGCGCTCGGCGACGAACAAACGACCGCCCGCGGCGAGCCAGCGCCGTGCCCGGTTCAGCGCGGCTTTCGGGCTGAGCGTCCGATGCAGCGCGTGACGGACGATGATGACGTCGAAGGCTTCCGGCCATGCCGTCTCGGCGGCGGCTTGCCAATCGGCGGGATTCAGGGTCGAGACGGTGAGATTGGGATACTGCGCGTATTCCGCCTGTTGACGCCCGGCGAGGGCCTCGCAAGGCAAGGCCGACACGTAGTCGAGCCGGTCTACGGGAAGCGCGGCGAGCAGCGCGCGCGGTACTTCGCTCGGCCCGGCGGATATCTCCAGCACGCGCAGACGGCGATGCGGCGCCAATCCATCCGCAAGATGACGCAAGATGTCTTCGATGGCCCGGCGCATACCGGAACAGGATGGATCATCCTCGTAGAGCCCCCCGGACGCGGGCGAACGCCAGAGGGCCTCCAGAAATTCGCGGCGATCCGGTTTCTACGACAACAAGCGCGATAGATGGCGGCCCACCCGGCCAAACAGGACGAGCCGGGGTAAACAGGCGGGATGTTCGCGCAGAAGGGTACGCCAGATATCTTCCGCCGCCGGCAGATTGCCGTCCTGCGCCAGAGACCAGCGGCCTTCCCGTTCGAGCAGCAATCCCTCCCGCCGCAGCAAACCGGCCAGCCAGCGAGTATAGGGATCGGCGGACGCCGTCAGGCGCCGCAGGCCGTCTTCTTCCGCTTGCGCCAGGCCCTGAAAGCCCTCGAACGCGAACGAAAGGGTCAGCGCCTCGAACAGCGGCAGCGCCTCTCTGAACCAGGCGCCACCCGGCTCCGCCCGGGCATTCCATACTTGCCGGAGCCGCTCGACGAGTTCGCGCGACGCGGGCAATCCGGCGCGCGATCCTTCCGCCGGATGTGGCCGCAGCCAGGGGACGACGCGCCAGCGGTCGATCTTCTCCCGCCCCTTGCGCGCCAGAGGCGCGGCGCGAAAGCGGCAGCCCGACACGATGGCAAGGTGATTGCCTCCGGCATCGAACAGCTCGAAATCCGCGAGGACGGAACGCGCGCCGCGGCGGACAAGACGCGCGCGGAACCGGAAAACCGTGCCCGAGCGGTAGCGTTCGAGCCGCCCAATCTTGACCGGCAGGAAGGCGACCCCCTGCCCGGCTTCGATTTCGTCGCGGAAAAAATCGACGAGCGACTGGTAGCAAACGTCGAGCAATGCCGGATGGATGAGATGCCCTTCCGCGCTCGGATCGTCCGGCCATTCCAGCTCGGCCTCCAGGGAGTCATTCGAGAGAACGGCCTCGCGGAATCCCTGGAAGGCCGGTCCGTAATCGAGTCCCAGCGCCGCCGCCAGGCGGTAGTGTGTCTCCCGGCCGACCTTGTCCGCCGTTGCCGGCAAGGGGGCGATACGCGGTGAAGACGACGCCGCGCCCGCTTCCAGCAGGCGTCCGGCGGCATGAAGCGTCCATTCGTCGCCGGACAGCCGCTGCCGGCTCTTGATCTGAAAGCGGCCATCGCGCGCGTCGAGATCGAAGCGCAGCATACGCGCGTGTTCGCCATCGAAGAGCATGGGAGAGAGGATGTCGAGTTCCTCGAATGCCAGCCGCTCGCCGCCCAGCCATTCGCGGGCGGCTGCCAGGGCCATCTCGGCATAGGCGGCGCCGGGAAAGACGACGGCGCCGCCCACCCTGTGGTCGGCAAGCCAGGGAAGGACGACGGGATCGAGGACGTTTTCCCACGAACGCTCGGCCTCGGGGATTCGCCACCCCAACAAGGGATGAACGCGGCGGCGCTCGATGGACAAGAGTCCCTCGCTGGTCTGCGGATGCCAATGGCGCTCCCGTTGCCAGGGGTAGTTGGGAAGCCGGACGTGACGCCCCGGCTGCGGAAAAAAGATGCCGAGATTCGGCTTCTCGGCCAGCAGTTGAGCGCGCAGCGCCGTTTCGGCGAGACGGTCCCAGCCGTCGTTCTCCTTGCGCAAGGTCGGCAGCACCCCTCCTTTGACCTCCGCGCCAGCCAGACACGCGCCGATGTAGCGTTGCAGGAGGGCGTGCGGACCGATTTCGATGAAAACACGGCAGCCGAGATTGGCCATATTCATCATGGCATCGGCGAAACGCACGGGTTCTCGCACATTGCGCCACCAGTAGTCGGCGCCAAGCCGATTCCCGGCCAGCGCCGCGCCCGTGACGGTAGACACGAAGGTGGCGGAACTCGAAGCGCCGGATCGCAGCCCGATCAGGCGCTCCATCAGCGTTTCCCGAATCGGGTCCATTTGGCGGCTATGGAAAGCGTAGTCCAGGTCGAGCCGCCGGAAGAACGTTCCCTTGGCGGCCAGGCGCGCCTGAACGAGTCCCAGATCGGCGGAACTGCCCGAGAGCGTGATGTCGTTCGGACTATTGACGGCGGCGATGACAAGGTCGAGCCTTGCGCCCCAATCCGCAAAAACGGCCCGCATGGCGGCGGCGGAGAGGCCGACGGCGGCCATGCGCCCGGCGCCTCTCGTCTCCCCCTGAGCGCGGCTGCGGGCGACGATCACCCGGATCGCGGCTTCGAGATCGAGCGCGCCGGACGCCCAGGCAGCCGCCACCTCGCCGACACTATGACCGGCGACAGCCGCAGGCTCGATGCCCCATTCCTTCAGCAAGCGCGTGATCGCAACCTGAATGGCGAACAGCAAGGGTTGGGCGATGACGGTATCGTCCAGCCGGGAAGTCTCGTCCCCGGCCTGTAATTCACCGAGCAGCGAGAAGCCGGCGGCTGGCCGCATCCGGGCATCGAGGTCGGCCAGCGTTTCGGCAAAGCGCGTCGATTCCGCGAGCAGGCGCCGTCCCATGCCGATCCACTGAGCGCCGTTACCGGAATAGACGAAGGCAATGCCGCCCTGCCGTGGAAGCGCTTTTTCGAGCGCGATGCCGCCGGGGGCGCCGCCCTGGGCATAGACGGCAAGTTTTTCCGCGGCTTCGGCGACGCTACCGGCCAGCAGGGACAGGCGCCTTTCCAGGCGGTCGCGCCGATGGGCGGCGGCATAGGCGACGTCGTAATAGTCCGGCGGCGTCTTGCCGGCCAGCAGCGCCGCATAGCGTTCCGCCAGCGCGTGGAGCGCGGCGTCGGAACGCGCCGACAGGAAAAGCGGCGGCAGACTTCCGGGCGCGTTCGCCGGAGCCTCGACCTCATCCCGACGGTATTCCCGCAGCAGGACGTGCGCGTTGGCGCCGCCGAAACCGAAGGAATTCACGCCCGCCACCAGCGGAC
>JAITAJ010000094.1 GCA_031284185.1 Accumulibacter sp.
TTGGAGCCTTTGAACAAGCTGGGAAGCGCGCCGAGCGTCGCCTTGATGATCGTGAGATTGTTGCTGGAGACGAAGGAGCCAAGTGCAAGCCCGACGAGCGCTATATACTCCGTCGGCACCCAAAGCGACGCCAGACTGCCATGTACCGCGTAGGTTCCGAGCGATGCCGCCAGTACGATGAGATAACCGACGATCAGAAACATGCCATTCCTCCGAATCCTGCCGGGCAGGCGGCAGATTTTTTCTACACGCCGCTATTGTAACGGGATATGGCCTCACGGCAAACAGCGGAAAGGCCGTTACGGGAAAATGACGGATCGTCATGTTGCCGATCGGATGAATCGGCGCGTCTGACGATGGCGCTCGTTTCCTTCCGCCCGAAAGGTTTCCGGTGGATTGCCATGGTCATGCGGCGTCCCGGCCGTCCCGCGCGTTTCCGGGGGCGATACGCGCTCGCGCCACGTCTGCCCGAGGCGCGGTGAGATTCACCGCCCCCATCCCGCCGAGCGGGTGGCCGAGGGGCGGCGCCGGGGGGCGAGTACCGGGGAATGTCCGGTGACCGGCGTTTCGCGCCGTGAATCATCCTGTCCTCAGTCCTCCGAATCTTCGAGACTGAAGATGACCGTTTGCCGCATCCGGCAGTTCCCGCCTTTCAATCCCGCGGGCCGCTCGGTCCGGCGGATGGCCTGGCGAAGCGTTTCGAGCGCCTGTTCATCGAGAATGTCGTACCCGCTCGAAGCGGTGAGCGAGAGCGTCGGCGCGGCGTCCTCGCGCCGGAAACGCAGCGTGATTTCGGCGCTTCCTTCCCATCCCTGTTCCCTTGCCAGCGGCGGATAGCGTCTGAGGCGTCGCGCCTGTTTCCCGAGAGCGGATCGATACCGGAGGATATCGTCGCCGGTACAGGCGTCGTCCCGCCGCGCGGGCGCGGTTCCGAACGGCGCCGCCGTTTCCGCGCCACCCGGCGATCCGCTGCCCAACGACCCGCCGCCCGGCGACTCGCCACCCGGCGACCCGCCATCCGACGAATTTCCAGCGGTCGGAAGCGTTGCCGGCAAGCTCGTCGAGACTTCCGCGGCAACCGTGGAAGAAGGCGGCGCCGGATGTGTGACTTCTTCAGTGTGGGAATCCGAAACCGCCGGTTTCTTTCTGGTGACGGTTCTCGGCGCCCTGGGCCGTACCGGCGCGTCGTCGCGCGCCGATGATCGGGTGATGACAGGCGCGGGAATCGGCGGTGTTTTATCGACGGGCGCGGGCGGCGTATCCAGGGGGAGGGCCGGCGCTTCCCTGCCGGCGGGCGGCAGGCTCACCGGAGCGCCCAGCGTTTTCCCGGCGCCGGACGCGACGGGCGCGTCTCCGGCAATGCCTCCGCCCCGGCTCATCGCTACCTGGAGAACCAGGGGCGGCGCGGCGACACGCATGGGAAAAATCCCGTCCACGCCGAACAGCAGGCCGGTGTGAGCCAGCAGTGAAACGATCAGGGCACGCAGCAGCGTGCGCCGTGGATAAAAGGACATCGGGGGAAAAACCGAACCGAAAATCGCTGGAAGTCATGCGTGGAACCGGCATTATCTCACGATCCGCGCGGCGCCATTCCGGCTTCAGGAGACAGATTCGAGAAGACAGAGAAACCGAGCGCCCGATTTTTCGTCCTGACCCGGCGCGAAGCGCCCAGGCCAGAGGACAGAGGCTTGAGAAGACAGAGGACAGATAAACCCATCGCTCGATTTTTCCTCCCTGACCCGGCGCGAAGCGCCCAGGCCAGAGGACAGAGGCTTGAGAAGGCAGAGGACAGATAAACCCATCGCTCGATTTTCCCTCCCTGACTCGGCGCGAAGCGCCCAAGCCAGAGGACAGAGGCTTGAGAAGACAGAGGACAGATAAACCCATCGCTCGATTTTCCCTCCCTGACTCGGCGCGAAGCGCCCAGGCCGATCTGTCTTCTTATCTATCTTCTGTCCTCTGGCACCGTCCTCTGGAAATCGATGTGCCCGCTTTCGAGGTCGGCCCGCACCAGCCGCACCTTCAGCCGGTCGCCGAGCCGGTAGCGTTTCCCGCTTCGCTCGCCGAGCATCTGATGCTTCACGGCGTCGAACTGGAAATAGTCCTCGCCCAGCTCCGAGACGTGCACCAGCCCTTCGACGTGAAGGCCATCGAGCGCCACGAAGACCCCGAACGGCACGACGGCCGAAATCG
This sequence comes from Accumulibacter sp., assembly GCA_031284185.1. Classification (GTDB taxonomy): domain Bacteria; phylum Pseudomonadota; class Gammaproteobacteria; order Burkholderiales; family Rhodocyclaceae; genus Propionivibrio. Next base: position 2,194 of record JAITAJ010000094.1, read on the forward strand.
TGCCGTCGAATTTCTCGCCGATGCGGTCACGCATGTAGTAACACTTGAGCCAACCGACCACGTCGCGCGTGGCCTCGTCGGCCCGCCGTTCGGTCATCGAGCAATGCAGCCCGATCTCTTCCCAGTCGCCCGGAGAATAAGGCTCGCCCGCGAGCGCCGCCTTGATCGAACGATGCACCAGCAGGTCGGGATAACGCCGGATCGGCGAGGTGAAATGCGTGTAATGCTCGTAGGACAGGCCGAAATGACCGACGTTGTCCGGGCTGTACATTGCCTGACGCAGCGAGCGCAGCATCACGGTCTGGAGCAGTTGGGCATCCGGGCGCTTTCTCACCTTGTCGAGCAGGGCCGCGTAATCCTTGGCGGACGGTTTGTCTCCTCCCGGCAGGGTCAGACCGAATTCCTTGAGGAACTCGCGCAGGCTTTCGAGTCTTTCCGGCGTCGGCCCCTCGTGGATGCGGTACAGGCCGGCCTGTTCGCGTTCTTGCAAAAAGGCCGAGGCGCAGACATTGGCGGCGAGCATACATTCTTCGATCAGGCGATGCGCGTCGTTGCGTTCCGTCGGAACGATGTTTTCGATCTTGCCCTGATCGTCGAACAGCATCATCGTCTCGACCGTCTCGAAATCGATCGCGCCGCGCCGATCGCGGGCCTTGAGCAGAATCCTGAAGAGGTCATGCAGCGCCCGCAAATGAACTTGCAGGCTCTCGTGGAGGCGGCCTTCCGCCCGCGCGGCGCCGGAAAGCCAGTCCCAGACCTGGGTATAGGTCAGACGCGCCCTGGAACGGAACACCGCCGGATGGAAGCGGTAATCCTTGATGACTCCGCGCGCGCTGATGTCCATGTCGCAGACCATCGCCAGCCGGTCCACGTCGGGATTGAGCGAGCACAGGCCGTTGGACAGTTTTTCCGGCAGCATCGGGATCACCCGCCGCGGGAAATAGACCGAATTGCCGCGCTCCCTGGCTTCGCGGTCGAGCGCCGTGCCGGGTTTCACGTAATGGCTGACGTCGGCGATCGCCACCACCAGACGCCAGCCCTTTCCCTTTTTCTCCGCGAACACCGCGTCATCGAAGTCCCGGGCCGTTTCGCCATCGATCGTCACCAGCGGCAAGTCGCGCAGATCGACACGTCCCGGGATGTCCGACCGGCGGACTTTTACCGGCAAGCGCCGGCTCTCCTCCATCGCCTGCGCGGAAAACTCGAACGGAAGCTCGTGTTTGCGAAGCGCGATCTCGATCTCCATGCCGGGATCGGCATAATCGCCGAGAACCTCGGCGATCCGTCCGATCGGCGGCAAGTGACGGTCGGGCTGCCGGACGATTTCGACGACCACGACCTGGCCCGCCCCGGCCTTGAGCCTCTCGTCGGCCTTCGCGTCGGGAACGACCCGGATATCCTGGCTGATGCGCCTGTTTTCGGGCACGACGACCGTGATGCCATGCTCGACCAGCACCCGTCCCACGACCCGGTCATTGGCTCGTTCGAGCACCTCGACGATGGCGCCCTCGCGCCGCCCCTTGCGGTCGAGACCGACCACGCGGACCAGCGCGCGGTCGCGGTGCAGCACCTTGGTCATCTGTCTGGCGTCGAGATAAATATCCTCGTCGCCGTCATCCGGGACCAGAAAACCGTAACCGTCGGCATGTCCCTCGACGCGCCCGGCGATGAGACTGGCCCGCTCCGGCAGAATGTAGGCCCCCTTGCGGTTGCGCATCAATTCACCCTCCCGCTCCATGGCGGCGAGGCGCCGGTGGAAGGATTCCTCCTCGTCCTCGCGGACGTCCAGCAGCGCGCACAACTGATCGCAATCGACCGGCCTGCCCTGCTTTTCCAGAAGCATCAGCACGTACTCCCGTGAGGGGAGCGGCTGTTCGTACTTCGCCGACTCGCGTTCAAGGTACGGGTCTTTTTTTCTGGTCTTCGACAACTTGCTTGACATTTTTCCTTGCTCCATTAGAATGCCCGCTTCCTCGGAAAGCCCAGGTGGCGAAATTGGTAGACGCGCCAGGTTCAGGTCCTGGTGGTGGCAACACTGTGGAGGTTCGAGTCCTCTCCTGGGCACCATCCAACAATCCAAGGCAGTTCGATACAGGCTGGAAAACCCGGTAAACACGAGGCTTCCGGCCTTTTTCCCATCTGCGGCCTTTTTCCCGTCTGCGGTCTTTTTCCCGTCCGGTGACGGGATGCCGCCATGCCGCCGGCGGCTGACCGGCACCGCGAAACCCGATGACGAGCCTGTCCGCGTGTTTTCCGATGAGGGTGGCCCGTCTCTGGGAATCTCCCTGATCGGGAGCAATCCGCAGCCTCCCGGATACCGCTTCGGGGGCAAGGGAAAGCCAGTGGAAAGCAAAAATCACGGTCGACACGGCGGAATCACGACGAAACAGGCGGGCGAAGCATATCACGCCCGCCCCCCGGAGCGATCCTTGTTTCGGAAGTCATGCGCCCCTTGAACCTCCCGCGAAACCGGGCGCCGCCGCGAGACGTCGGCCGCCCGGCGCTTCGGCTTCCGCGCGTTCCCGATTCTGGACAAACGATCCCGAAAGATTCAGCATCACCTCCCGCTCAAGAAACGAAAGATTCCGCATGTCCGCTGCCTCCATCGTCCGCGTCGCGCTCGGCGTGCCTCTGCGCCGTCTGTTCGACTACCGGGCGCCGTCCGGGGAGGAAGCGACGCCGGACGACATCGGGCGCCGCGTAAAAGTCGGATTCGGAACGCGCTTCCGCATCGGCGTCATCGTTGCCCTGGCCGATGCCTCGGACGTTCCCGGCGAGCAGCTCAAGCCGATCGAAGCCGTTCTGCGTGATCTGCCGCCGCTTCCGGCGGACTGGTTTCGCCTGACGGAATTCTGCGCGTCGTACTACCAGAGACCCCTGGGCGAGGTGATGCTATCGACGCTGCCCGCCAATCTGCGCCGCGTCGATCCGCCCAAGGCGCGCGCGGCCGGACGCGCGCCGAAACGAACCGCCGCGCATGGCACGCCGGAACTGACCGGCGAGCAGCGGCGGGCGCTGGAACGCATTGCCGCCGACGGGCCGGGATTCCACGCCTACCTGCTGTACGGCGTCACCGGCAGCGGCAAGACCGAAATTTATCTGCGCCTGGTCGAACGGGCGCTGGCGGCGGGCAAGAGCGCCTTGTTGCTGGTTCCCGAGATCAATCTCACGCCGCAGCTCGAAGCGCGCGTCGCGTCGCGCTTCCCCGGAATCGAGCTGGTCGGCCTGCACAGCGAGCTGGCCGAGGCGGCGCGCGCGCGCCACTGGAAAGCGGCGCTGGAAGGCCGGGCGCGCATCGTGCTCGGAACGCGGCTGGCCGTATTCACGCCGATGCCGGATCTGGGCCTGATCGTCGTCGACGAGGAACACGACACCTCCTTCAAGCAGCAGGACGGCATCCGTTATTCGGCGCGCGACGTGGCGGTGTTCCGGGCGCATCAGCGGGCCATCCCGATCGTGCTGGGGTCGGCCACGCCGTCGCTGGAAAGCTGGGCCAACGCCACCGATCCCGGCACGCCGGCGCGTTATGCCCTGTTGACGCTGCGCGAGCGCGCCGTCACCGGCGCCCGCCTGCCGGTCGTGCAACGCGTCGACACCCGTTCCGAGAAGCTGCGCGACGGTTTTTCCGGCGCCCTGCTGGATGCCCTCGATACGCGCCTCGCGCGTGGCGAACAGAGCCTCGTCTTCCTCAACCGGCGGGGTTACGCGCCCGTGCTCGCTTGCGCCCAATGCGGCTGGATCTCGCGGTGTTCCCGTTGCGCGGCCAACCTGGTGCTGCATCTCGCCGACCGCCGGCTGCGCTGTCACCATTGCGGCTTCGAGCGCCGCGTGCCGCGCGCCTGCCCGGACTGCGGCAATCAGGACATCCAGCCGTTCGGTCGCGGCACCCAGCGTCTCGAAGCCGTCTTGGCGGAGCGTTTCCCGCGGGCGCGCATTCTGCGCGTCGATCGTGATTCGGCCCGGAGCCGCAAGCAATGGGAGGCCCTGCTCGAACGCATCCATGCCGGCGACGCGGACATTCTGGTTGGCACGCAGATGTTGGCCAAGGGGCATGATTTTCCGAGGCTGACGCTGGTCGGCGTGCTCGGCGCGGACGCGGCCCTGTTCGCCGCCGACTGGCGCGCGCCGGAGCGTCTGTTCGCGCAGCTGATGCAAGTCGCCGGGCGTGCCGGGCGTGCCGATCTGCCCGGTGAAGTGTTGATCCAGACGCAATTCCCGGACCATCCGCTCTATGCCGCGCTGGTACGTCACGACTATCCGGCCTTTGCCGCCGCGCTGCTGGCCGAGCGTCGGCAGGCCGGTTTCCCGCCGTATGCCTATCAGGCCATGCTGCGTGCCGAAGCGCCGCGAATGGCCGACGCCATCGCCTTCCTGGCCACGGCGCGCGCCTGGTCGTCGGCCGCGGAGCATATCGACGTGACGCTTTACGACCCGATCCCGATGCGTCTTTCGCGCCGCGCCGACCTGGAGCGAGCGCAGCTCCTCGTCGAATCGCCGTCGCGCCGGGCGCTGCAAGCCTTCCTGAGCGAATGGAGCGGCGCGCTGGACTCGATCAAGGCGCCGACGAGGCTGCGCTGGCACCTGGAAGTCGACCCGCTGGAATTCTGAAAGACCAGAGTTCAGAGTTCAGAGGACAGAGGACAGAGGACAGAGGACAGATATTTCAGAAGACAGAGAAACCGAGCGCTCGGTTTTCCGTCCATCCCCCGGCGCGAAGCGCCGCAAGCCCATCTGTCTTCTGTCTTCTATCTTCTATCCTCTGATCTCTGTCCTCTATCTTCTATCCTCTGATCACGGTGGCGCGAGTTCCAGGTCGCACGCGGCGACACGCCCATGCACCGCCGCCGGACCCGAGCGCGCCAGCACCTTGTCGGCGTCGCGCATACGCGCCAGCAGCTTGGAGAGCAGCGCTTTGCGGAAACGCTCCAGCAATTCCTCGGAAGCCAGATCGAGCGCGGAACTGTTGACTTCCAGAAACAACGTCGGCTCAAGCGTCACGACCGTCGCCATGCGCTTCGAATCGCTCGGATGCAGGTAGGCCATTTCCCCGACGACTTCCCCGGCCCCCAGGCGGCACAGCGATTTTCCTTCGATCGACACTTCCGCGAAACCACGGATGATCACGCCGAACGTGCGATGGTTGTCGCCTTCCTTGATCAACACGACCTTGTCCGAGATTTCGCGCCAGATGCTGATGCGCAGAACCTCCCACAACTCGATGTCCTCGAATTCGCGGAAAAATTCCAGGCCGCGCAGAACGTCGAAACGCTGGGTGTCCTGCTGCGTCTCGTTCTCGTCGAACATCTGGTAACGAACCGTCGACAGGTCCTTGGCGAATTCCGCGCCATTGCGATAACGGTTGTAGAGATCCTTCTCCAGCGCTTTCTTCAGGATCGGATCGAGCCCTTCCGGCAGGTTCGGGTTGAGGTCGCACACCGACGGCGGGTCCATGTTGACGATCTTGTAGATCAGCGACCCGTGGTTGGCGGCCCGGAACGGCAGACGTCCGGTCAGAAGCTGGAAGAGCACGACGCCGAGCGAATACAGGTCGGTCTTCTGGTTCAGCGGATAATTCTTGATCTGCTCGGGCGACATGTAGGCCGGCGACCCGACCCCCATGATGAAGGTGGAATCGCGGTTCATGTCCTTGTGCAGATTGAGCGC
>JAITAJ010000387.1 GCA_031284185.1 Accumulibacter sp.
CGGGCGCCAGCAGCCCCAGACGCTTGGGCACGAGTTCGCCGACCACCACCGAAAAATATGTCAGCGCGACCACCACGAAGGTTCGGGACAACCCGTGCGCATAGGCTTGCAGCGCGGCAAAACCGGACAGCCATTCGGCCAGCGGCGCGGCCAGCGCGTTTTCTCCGATGGCGCCGCTGAGAATCCCCACGGTGGTGATTCCCACCTGGATGGTCGACAGGAAGCCCGACGGCTCGTTGCTCAGATCCAGGGCGGTTTTCGCGCCGGGAGAACCGTCATCGGCGCGTTTTTGCAAGCGTGATTTTCTGGAGGAGACGACGGCAATCTCCGACATCGCCAGAAGGCCGTTGATCAGGATGAGCAACAGAAGAAGGAATACGTCCATCAGTGTCTGGGAATATCTCCTGGGAGGCGGTCAAGCGTAACGCGCGCAACGGACATCGCAAGAAATCATCTGTTTCGTGTTCTCTCGCCCGGCCAATCCGGGTCTCCGGGATTATACGGCAATGCGCGAGGGCGCCGCCGGCGCGAGCGCGTGAGTCCGCCCATCATGATGGCCTCCGGCGCGCGGCCTTGCCGTCAGAAAACGGGGGGACAGGGAAGCGGGCGCTCATCGGCGCTTCGCGCGGCATTTTGGATCGAGAGATCATTTTATGCGATGCAATTTCGGACGCCCGGCGGGAGGCGGCGTCCTGGGATCGGGATCGTGGCCCTTGCCGGACGATTCCGATCCGCCATGGGTCATGGCCGCGCCTTCCGGCTCGAAGGCCATCCCCATGCCGTTTTCCCGCGCGTAGATTGCCATCACGCTGTCGACCGGAAAGGAAAGGTCGTGCGCCACGCCCCCGAAACGGGCCTTGAAGCTGATCAGGTCGTTGCCGATCTGCAAGGCGCCGGTTGCCTCATGCCCGATGTTCAGGATGATCTGCCCGTTCCGCGCGTATTCCCTCGGAACGCGCGCGCGGTCGTCGACCCGGACCGCGACATGCGGCGTGAAACCATTGTCACCACACCATTCATGGATTGCCCGGATCAGGTAGGGTTTGGTAGAGGGCAGATTCCCGGTCATTTTGCGCGAGATGGATTCTGAATGAAAAAAGTCGGTGGTTTTTAACGGCGCATGGCCTTTTCCGACGGAGTCAGCGCGTCGATGTATCCCTGGCGGCTGAAGATGCGCTCGGCGTACTTCATCAGCAGCGCGGCCGATTTCGGCAATTCGACGCCATAGTGATCCAGGCGCCAGAGCAGCGGCGCGATGGCTACGTCGAGCATGGAAAAATCGTCGCCGAGCATGTACTTCTGCTTGACGAAGATGGGCGCCATTTCGGTCAGGCGGTCGCGGATCGCCTGGCGCGCCTTGTCGACTTTGACGTTCTTTTCGAGCGCTTCGACATGCACGAAAACCTCGCGCTCCATGGTCACCAGCAACTGACGCGCGCGCGCGCGCATGACCGGATCCGGCGGCATCAGCTGCGGATGCGGAAAGCGCTCGTCGATATACTCGTTGATGATGTTCGGCTCGTAGAGGATCAGGTCGCGCTCGACCAGCACCGGCACCCGTCCATGAGGATTGACCATGGCGATGTCCTCCGGTCTGGCGAGAAGGTCGACGTCGATCACCTGGAAATCCATTCCCTTTTCGTAAAGGACGATGCGGCAACGCTGGCTGAACGGGCAGGTCGTGCACGAATAAAGGTTCATCATGTCAGTATCCTCAAAAACGGGCGCCGCCGCATAATCACACACCACGCCGATATCCGGCTTCGCTCTGGCGAAGGCAAACCCGGATCATACACAAAATCTACCCTGAAAATAAAGACTTCATACGCTAACCATTTAATCTTAAAAGGATTTTCTCTCGCGCATGGCCTGTGCCAAGGTGCCGGAATCGATGTATTCGAGCTCACCGCCGACAGGCACGCCGCGCGCGATCCGCGACACCCGGAACCCCCGGCCTTTCAGCATTTCTTCCAGCGTATGCGCCGTCACCTCGCCCTCGTTGGTGAAGTTGGTCGCCAGAATGACTTCGCGCACCACGCCGTCGGACGCTCTCGCCAGCAACCTGTCCAGATGCAGTTCGCGCGGCCCGATGCCGTCCAGCGGCGACACGCGCCCCATCAGGACGTAGTACAGCCCGGAATAGGCTTGCGTCTGTTCCATCATGTTCAGGTCGATGGCCGTTTCGACGACGCACAACAGGCTCGGATCGCGTCTCGGCGACAGGCAGCGATCGCAGATTTCGGCTTCGCTGAAGGTATTGCAGCGCTGACAGTGCCGCAGTACCCGCAAGGCTTGCCGCAAGGCGTCGGCCAGATGCTGCGCGCCCGAACGGTCGCGTTGCAGCAGGTGATACGCCATGCGCCGCGCCGATTTCGGGCCGACGCCCGGCAGACAGCGCAAGGCTTCGATGAGCGCTTCGAGGCTCGACGGCGTGGACATCGATCAGAATGGCAGCTTCATGCCCGGCGGCAGATTCAATCCCGCCGTGAACCCGGCCAAGCGTTCCCGGGTCACTTCATCGATGCGGTGCACGGCGTCATTGATCGCCGCCGTCAGCAGATCCTCCAGCATTTCCTTGTCGTCCATGACCGAGGGATCGATCGTCACGCGCCGCGCGTCGCGGCCGCAGGTCATGACTACCTTGACCATGCCCGCCCCGGACTGCCCCTCGACTTCGATCTGCGCCAGTTGTCCCTGCGCCTTTTTCATGTTTTCCTGCATCATTTGCGCCTGCTTCATCAGACCGGCGATTCCGCCTTTCATCATGGTGTTTTCCTCGGCAAGGGTGGTGGTTGAACGGGTTTGATCGACGACTCGATCAGCGTGGCGTCGAACAGATCGATCACTTCGCGCACGAAAGCGTCCTGTTCGACCGACGCCACCGCCTGTTCCTGACGCTCCTGGCGCTGCCGCCGGCCCACCGCCGCGGGCGTTTCGCCGGAAGTCTCGCGCAGTTCGATCGATAGCCGCATGGGTCGCCCGAAATGCTCCGACAGGGCCTGTTGCAGCCTGTCCTGGGCGTTCTTGATCTGCAAGTGGCGGTGCGTGGGCGAAAGACAGAGCACGACGCGCTCGCCATCCAGCGACTTCAATTCGCAATGCTGGCCCAGTTCCCTGGTCATGCCTCCCGGATTCAGGGCGGCGAGCAGCGCGTGCCAATCGGTCGATTCCCCGGCGGCGGGCGACGCCGCGGGCGTGGCGGCCACCTGCGCGAGAAGGTCTTCGGCAGGCGGCGCTCCCGTTTCTTCCGGTGTCGGCTTCGCCATCGATTCACCCGCCGGGGCCGGCGCGGCCTCGGCCCCGGCCTGACGGGCGGTGGCCGCGGCGGTGGCGGGCGGCGGGCGGTCATCCGGCCTTGCGCCGTCATTCTTCCCGTCCGAGGCGGGCGATCCGCGATGCGCCGCGTCATCGGCCCTCGCCGGACGGAAGGCGTAAAGGCGCAACAGGGTCATCGTGAAACCGTCCCACTCGTCGGGCGCCAGAGGGAGCTCATTGCGCCCGGTCACGGCGATCTGGTAGGCCAACTGCACGTATTCCGGGTCGAAGCGTTTGGCCAGATCGATGAGGCGTGCCCGCTCGGGCCAATCCTCGGACACCGCCTGCGGCGCGAATTGCGCCACCTGCAAGCGCGTCATCAGGCTGGCGAGCTCCTGCAAGGCGACGGAAAACGACAGGCTGCGCGCGGCCATGTTCCCGGCGACGCGCAACATGCCGGCCACGTCGCCGGCCAGCAGGGCATCGAGAACGGAAAACAGATGATCGAGATCGACCGTCCCGAGCATGTCGCGCACCGGCGCCTCTTCGACCTTGCCCGCGCCGTGCGCGATCGCCTGATCCAGGAGAGAGAGCGCGTCACGCATGCTGCCCGCCGCCGA
>JAITAJ010000117.1 GCA_031284185.1 Accumulibacter sp.
CCTGACCCTCCGTCCCGTCCCGAACAAACCCGTCTCCCTCGACCTGAATCTCCAGGGGCACACCGGCAAGCGGGACGGCCTCTCGGGCAGCGTTCAGCTCAAGTTCGACTTTTGAGGAGGTTTCAGAGGACAGTTTCAGAAGATAGAAGACAGAGGACAGAAGACAGTTTCAGAAGACAGAAAACAGAGGACAGAAGACAGGTCAGCTTGGGCGCTTCGCGCCGAGTGAGGACGAAAAACCAAGCGCTCGGTTTCTCTGTCTTCTGATTTTTCTAAGCGCTGTCCTCTGAACTCGATCACTCGGTTTTTCCATCACACCCGGCGCGACAGCGCCGCAAACTCATCTGTCTTCTGACTTCTATCTTCTGTCTTCTGGAACGTCTGGCCCGGAAACAATTCCTTACATAATGGTAATTTTCTGGAATCGCTCGCGTCGCCGATTGAGCGGAAAATGAATGCCGGTCATTGCCCGTATGAAAGGATTGTGATGAAAAAACGACTGATCGCCACCCTTGTGCTTTTTCTGCTCGGCCTGACCGCGACGGGCGAGGCTCTTGCCGACCGGAGACATGCCGGGCGTCATGGGCACAGGTACACCCGGACAAGCGTCGGCTTCGTCGTGGGGGCGCCACTCATGATGCCGTGGTATTACCCGTCCTACTATCCGCCGATCATCATCGAGCGCCAGGCGCCTCCGGTATATATCGAGCGCTCCCCGGTATACGTCGAGCAACCCCCGGTGGAAAGAGAGGCACAGACCAGGTATTCGGGATATTGGTACTATTGCCAGTCGCCGAGCGGGTATTATCCCGAAGTCCGGGAATGCCCCGGAGGGTGGGTGAAGGTTCCACCACGTCCCTAGCCTGAACGAGTGAGAGAGACCATGAAATCATTGCAAGCCGGCATCGGGTTGGCAAGCCTCCTGATCCTGGGCGGATGCGCCAGCTATCCCACGGGACCGAGCGCGCTGGCCTTGCCCGGCACGGGAAAGACTTTCGAGCAATTCCGCCTGGATGACGACGAATGCCAGCGTTACGCATTCCAGCAGATCGGCGGCCAGACCGCGGAGAAGGCGGCAGAGGAGTCCGCCGTGCGCAGCGCGGCCATCGGCACCGCCATCGGCGTGGTCGCGGGCGCGGCGATCGGCGGTCACGACGGCGCGGCGGTCGGCGCCGGCACGGGCATGATCTTCGGCTCCGCCGCCGGCGCCGACGCCAGCCAGCAGTCGGCCTACGGCAGCCAGCAGCGTTACGACAACGCCTACATTCAGTGCATGTACGCCCGCGGCCATAAAGTCCCGGTACCGGCGGGAATGGCCCGGCTGATGCAGGAACGACAGGCGCCCGCCGCGCCGGTTCGTCCGTCGCCGCCCACCGCCGATGCCGGGCCGGCGCCGGTCCCGGAGCCGCCGCACGGGAATCCGCCGCCTCCGCCGCCGGGCCACTGAGACGCAAACACCCGGGCCGTTCCGCCGCGGTCGCGCCGGAACGCGCGGCGGGGCCGGGCAAGCGCGGGTGTCCGGTTTGAACATCCTTTACAATGGACGCTTTCGTTTCCCGGCCACAGATCATGATCCGCACTCGCTTCGCTCCTTCTCCGACCGGTTTCCTGCACATCGGAGGCGCGCGTACCGCCTTGTTTTCGTGGGCGTTCGCGCGTCATCACGGCGGCAGATTCATCCTGCGCATCGAAGATACCGACGTGGCGCGCTCGACGCCCGAGGCGGTACGGGCGATTCTCGACGGCATGGACTGGCTTGGCCTGACGCACGACGAGGGGCCGTTCTACCAGATGCGGCGCATGGATCGCTACAAGGCCGTGATCGGCCAGATGCTGGCGAGCGGTCATGCCTATTATTGTTATTCGACCTCCGAGGAACTCGACCGTATGCGCGAGGAGCAGCGCGACCGGAAAGAGAAGCCGCGTTACGACGGCAGGTGGCGGCCGGAACCGGGAAAGACGCTGCCGACACCGCCTGCGGGCGCGCATCCGGCTGTCCGCTTCAGGAACCCGGCCGATGGGGTCGTCGCGTGGAACGATCTGGTCAAAGGCCCCATCGAGATCGCCAACGCGGAACTCGACGATCTGATCATCGCCCGTCAGGACGGCACGCCGACGTACAATTTCTGCGTCGTCGTCGATGATTGGGACATGCGGATCACGCACGTCATCCGCGGCGACGACCACGTCAACAACACGCCGCGCCAGATCAACATCTTCAAGGCGCTGGGCGCCGAGGTGCCGCAATTCGCGCATCTGTCGATGATTCTCGGCGACGATGGCGCCAAGCTCTCCAAGCGCCACGGCGCGGTGAGCGTGATGCAGTACCACGAGGACGGCTACCTGCCGGAAGCGGTGCTCAATTATCTGGCTCGCCTGGGCTGGGCGCACGGCGACGACGAAGTGTTCTCGATGGAACAGTTCTGCTACTGGTTCGACCTCGACCACATCACCCCGTCGGCGGCGCAGTTCAACACCGAGAAGCTGAACTGGCTCAACGCCCACTACATCAAGCAGGCCGACAATGTGCGTCTGGCCGCGCTGGTCCGGCTGCGGCTGGAGGCGCGCGGCGTCGCGGTCACGGAGGCGCCGTCGCTGGAGGCGATCGTGGGCCTGTACAAGGAACGGATCGTCAACCTGAATGAGCTGGCGGATGCCGCTGCGGTGTTTTTCGTCGATCCGGCGCCGGATGCCGAGCTTCTGGCCCGGCACTTGCTGCCCGAAGCGCAGCCCGCGCTGGCCGATTTCGCCGCCGGCCTCAGAGAAGTCGCCTGGGAAGCCCCGGCCATCAACGCCTTGATCAAACATTGCATCGGCGCGCGCGGCCTGAAAATGCCAAAACTGGCGATGCCTCTGCGCATCCTGCTGACCGGGCAGGCGCAAACGCCTTCAGTCGACGCGGTGATAGCGATCTTTCCGCGCGAGCTTGCGCTCAAGCGCTTATCCGCCCCGTTCCGTCACCCCGTGGCGCCGCCGCCGTAATGCCCGCGCGGCGACGTTGACCCCGTCCTTTGCATTTCTCCGCGCTCGATCGACTTTAGGCGCTCTCCGAAAATAAAGCGCCCATCCCGCTCGTCTTTCATCCGCCAGGCCGTCGTTGTCGAAAGCCCTGGAGAGTCAGTTCATTTCCGAATCATCCGTGACTTTGCCGGCTTCGCCTTGCTTGACGGATGAAGTCCCGCGCCATACGGGCTGGAACAGTTTTCTTGAAATCTATGTAAACATATGCCAATCTATCTAAAATGGAGAGGATATTAAGCATAGGCGAGGCGGCGAAGTCGCTGGGAGTGTCGATCACGACGCTTCGGCGCTGGGAGGCTTGCGGGCGG
>JAITAJ010000042.1 GCA_031284185.1 Accumulibacter sp.
GCCAAGCGGCTGTCGGCCGACGTGATCAACCTCGATGTCGGGCGTTCCTCGACCGCCAAGGGAGAGACGCTGCTCGACACCATCGACAATCTGGTGGCGATGCATGCCGACATGTTCGTGGTGCGTCACGCCTCGTCGGGCGCGCCCTACCTCGTCGCCGAGCACCTGCGCCGTCTCGGTCGCGAAGACGTGCACGTGGTCAATGCCGGCGACGGGCGCCACGCGCACCCGACACAGGGTCTGCTCGACATGTACACCATCCGTCATTTCAAGCGCGACTTTTCCGGGCTGACGGTGGCCATCGTCGGCGACATCCTGCATTCGCGCGTGGCCCGTTCCGACATCTACGCGCTGGATACCCTGGGAACCGGCGAAGTGCGCGCGGTCGGGCCGCAAACGCTCTTGCCCCCGGCGATCGGGCGGATGGGCGCGCGCGTGTTCAACGATCTGCGCGAGGGCATCCGGGACTGCGACGTGGTGATCATGCTGCGCTTGCAGAATGAGCGCATGAATGGCGCGTTGTTGCCTTCCGCCGGCGAATATTTCAGATGTTACGGGTTGACGCCCGAGATTCTCGCGCTGGCCAGGCCGGGCGCCATCGTGATGCATCCGGGGCCGATGAATCGCGGCGTCGAGATCGATTCCCTGGTGGCGGACGGCGCGCAGGCGGTCATCCTGTCGCAGGTGACTTTCGGCATTGCCGTGCGCATGGCGGTCATGAGCATTCTGGCGGGGAACTGAAGCGATGCGGACAGAGAACATTCACATCAGGAACGGTCGCTTGATCGATCCGAGGAACGGCATCGACCAGCAGGCCGACGTATTCGTCGCGCGAGGCGCGGTACGCGCGATCGGCCAGGCGCCGGCCGGTTTTACCGCAACGCACGTGATCGACGCGACGAACCGCGTCGTATGTCCGGGGCTGGTCGATCTGTCGGTGCGTCTGCCGTCCCTCGATTCGGAGCTTGCCGCGGCGGTCGCCGGCGGAGTCACCGCGCTGGCCTGTCCGCCGGACACCCAGCCGCCGCTCGACGAGCCTGACCTGGTGGAAAGTCTCGTCAAGCACAGCCAGTCGATCGGGCTGGCCCGCGTGTTCCCGATCGGCGCGCTGACCCGGCAGTTGGCGGGCGAGAAGTTGTCCGAGATGGTCGGTCTGTCGCGCGCCGGCTGCATCGCCTTCTCGCAGGCGACCCGTCCGATTTTCGACACCCAGGTGTTGTTGCGCGCGATGCAATACGCCGCCACCTTCGGTTATGCCATCCGCCTTCAGCCGCAGGATCACTATCTGGCGCACGGCGGCGTGGCGCATGATGGCGACGTCGCCTCCCGGCTCGGGCTGGCGGGCATCCCGATATGCGCCGAAACGATTGCCATCTCCACCGCCCTGCACCTGGCCGCGGAGACCGGCGTGCGTCTGCATCTTTCCAAGCTCTCGTCGGCCGCCGGTGTCGCGCTGGTTCGGAAAGCGCGGCGAGGCGGCGTGAAAGTGACCTGTGACGTGGCCGTTCATCACCTGCACCTCACCGAAAACGACATCGGTTATTTCGACAGTCTCACCCGTTTCGATCCCCCCCTGCGCAGCGGGTCGGACCGTGTGGCCCTGCGCGCCGCGGTAGCCGAGGGACTGGCGATGGTCTGTTCCGACCACACGCCGATCGGCAAGGAAGGCAAGCAGCTCCCGTTCGGAGAAGCCCTGCCCGGCGCCATCGGCCTGGAATTGCTGTTGTCCCTGGTACTGCGCTGGGCGCGGGAAGACGGTGTGCCGTTGTCGGTCGCGCTGGCCCGTGTGAGCTGCGACCCGGCGGACGCCTTGGGAATCGAAGCCGGGTCGATCGAAGTCGGGCGGCCAGCCGACATCTGTGTCTTCGATCCCGCCGAATCTTGGCGCGTCCAGGCCGAAACGCTGCGCAGCCGGGGAAAGAACACGCCGTTCCTGGACCAGGGCATGACCGGGCGGGTATGTGTCACCCTGGTCGGTGGGCGCGTGGCGTTTGAATCAGAAAGCAGTGTTTCAGAAGACTGATGAGCCTGCCGCGCGAAGCGCCCGAACCGATCTGTCTTCCGTCCTCTCCAGGCGCTGTCCTCTGAAGCTCGCCGTATAATGCCGGCCGGAGGACGAAACCATGTCTGTCGCCGTTTCTACCGCCCGCCTCGAAGCCAGGGTCAGCGCCGGTCCGTATTCGATGCTCGACTGCGCCGCCGGGCTCCGGGACGCGCCATGACCGATTTCGCCGTCAATGTCGTCCAGGAGGCCGCGCGGCGCGTCATTCTTGAACGTCTTTTTTCATCATCCGGGAGGGCGGCAGGCGCCATGAGCTTATGTTGATTTATCCGAAAATCGATCCGGTGGCGCTGGAAATCGGCCCGCTGGCGGTGCGCTGGTACGGGCTGATGTATCTGGTCGCCTTCGCGCAGCTCTGGTGGCTGGGGCGCCGGCGCATCCTGACGCAGGCGCATGTGATCCGGGCCGGCTGGAAGGTAGAGGAACTCGACGATCTTCTGTTCTATGGCGTCATCGGCGTGATCGTCGGCGCGCGGCTCGGTGAGGTGCTGTTCTACGCGCCGGACTATTATCTGCGCCATCCGCTGGAAATCTTCGCCGTCTGGCATGGCGGCATGTCCTTTCATGGCGGCTTTCTCGGCGTATTGCTGGCGATGGTCCTGTACGTCAGGAAAACGGGGCGGGTCTGGCTCGACGTCACCGATTTCATCGCGCCACTGGTCCCGCTCGGTCTGGCCGCCGGGCGTATCGGCAACTTCATCAATGGCGAGCTGTGGGGGCGCGTAGCCGATCCATCCCTGCCGTGGGCGATGATTTTTCCGCACGTCGACCTGCTCCCCCGGCACCCCTCGCAGATTTATCAAGCCGCCCTGGAAGGCATCTCGCTGTTCGTCGCGCTCTGGCTGTACGCGCGCAAGGAGCGGCCCCGCGGGGCCGTATCGGGCGCCTTCCTGTTCGGCTACGGCCTGTTCCGCTTCATCGCCGAATATTTCCGCGCGCCCGACGCGGGAATCTTCGGGCGTTCCGAAGTCGTCAGCATGGGACAGTGGCTGTCACTGCCGATGATCCTGGCCGGCGTGATCATGTTGGGACTTTCCAGAGGACAGAAATTCGAGAAGACAGGGGTGGTCAGAGGACAGAAATTCGAGAGGACAGAAGACAGATGAGCTTGCGGCGCTTCGCGCCGGAGTGAGGACGAAAAACCGAGCGCTCGGTTTCTCTGTCTTCTGTCCTCTCAAACCGCTGTCCCCTGAACCCCGCGCTCGGTTTTCTGTCCTCTGAACGGCGCGACAGCGCCGCAAGCTCATCTGTCTTCTGTCCTCTCAAACCGCTGTCCTCTGAACCCTGTCCTCTCAAACCGCTGTCCTCTGAACCCTGTCCTCTCAAACCGCTGTCCTCT
>JAITAJ010000045.1 GCA_031284185.1 Accumulibacter sp.
TGAAGGCGCTGTAGATCTTGAAGATGTCGTGGCCGCCGCGGTTCAATTGCCAGACGTCGGCGTCGGTCCAGTCGGCCACCAGTTCCTTCAGTTCCGGGGTGTTGAAGAACTTCTCGCGCACGTAGGCGCCGTTCTTTGCCTTCATGGTCTGGTAATCGCCGTCGACCAGTTCCATCATGCGTTTTCTCATCAGTCCCTTCTTGTCGCGCTCGAAGAGCACGTCCCAGTGCCGTCCCCAGATCAGCTTGATGACGTGCCAGCCCGCGCCGCGGAAGGTGCCCTCCAGTTCCTGGATGATCTTGCCGTTCCCGCGCACGGGGCCGTCGAGGCGTTGCAGGTTGCAGTTGATGACGAAGATCAGATTGTCGAGTCTCTCGCGGGCGGCCATGCCGATGGCGCCGAGCGATTCGACCTCGTCGGTCTCGCCGTCGCCGAGGAAGGCCCACACCTTGCGATCCTGTGCGGGGATGGCGCCGCGGCTTTCCATGTAGCGCATGAAACGCGCCTGATAGATGGCCTGGATCGGGCCGAGTCCCATGGACACCGTGGGAAACTGCCAGAAATGCGGCATCAGCCAGGGGTGGGGGTAGGACGACAGTCCGTGACCGCCGACTTCCTGGCGGAAGTTGTCCAGTTGTTCCTCGGTGAGTTGTCCGAGCTGGAAGGCCCGGGAATAGACGCCCGGAATCGAGTGGCCCTGGAAGAAGACGAGGTCGCCCCCGTGTTTTTCCGTGGGCGCGCGCCAGAACCAGTTGAAACCGACCTCATAGAGCGCCGCCTGGGAGGCGAAGGAGGCGATGTGACCGCCGACGTTGGTATGTTTGTTGGCGCGCACGACCATGGCCATGGCGTTCCAGCGGACGTAATTGCGGATGCGGATTTCCAGCGTGGCGTCGCCCGGATAGATCGACTGGTTCTCGACGGGGAGGGTGTTGACGTATTCGGTCGTCGCGTTGTACGGGATGTCGATGCCTTCCTCGCGCGCCTCGGCGATCAGTTTCTCGATCAGGAAATGCGCGCGCTCGACGCCTTCGTGCTCGATGACGCCGGCGAGCGCTCCGAGCCATTCCAGCGTTTCCTGCGGGTCCGGGTCGTTCTGCGCGAGGGGTTGATTCCGTTCTTGAGGTGATGCCATGGCTTGCCTCCGGTGAGTCTGATGAGTGGCTTCCGAATTGTCCATTGTAGATGAATGTGCCCCGACGATGAGACGATCGGGGTATTCCGGCGAAAAATCAGCGGCAGGAAGGGATGTCTGCCGCTGATTTCACCTCTTGCCCATCCGAAGGGAAGGACTGATGCCTGAAGGGGGGATGACTCGTCAACGGGAGGAAAGTTCAGTTCAGAGGACAGGGTTTCAGAGGACAGCGATTTGAGAGGACAGAAGACAGATGCGCTCGCGGCGCTTCGCGCCGGGTGTAAGGGAAAAACCGAGCGCTCGGTTTCTCTGTCTTCTCAAACCGCTGTCTTCTGGAACTGTCCTCTGAAAGCTATTTCCGTCCCAGGCCGCCCAGCAGCGCGGCGACGATGCGGCGCGGCCCGCGCGGGTATTCCAGGCGCGTCGCGACGCGCGATTTTTCGGTGTCGATGGAGGCGGCGACCGGGTGCGGTTCCCGGCTCTCGTAAGGTTTGCTGAAATCGAACCCGTCCGGGGCGACATGAACCGCGCGTCCGCGCCCCGCGGCCCGCTCGCGCGGCGGACGCGCGGCGGACGCGGTCTTCGGCGATGACGCGCGATGAGACGGCCTTTTCTTTCCGCTCGGCGGGTACTCGTAGTCGAGTTCCGGCTCGAAGCCGGGGACGATCACCTGCTCGATTTGCATCTTGATCAGCTTTTCGATGTCGACGAGGTAGCGCACCTCGCTGGCCGAAACCAGCGAGATCGCGGCGCCCGTCTTGCCCGCGCGACCAGTGCGCCCGATGCGGTGCACGTAATCCTCCGGCGTATGCGGAATCTCGAAATTGATCACGTGCGGCAATTCGTCGATGTCCAGACCGCGCGCCGCCACGTCGGTGGCGACGAGCACCTGGGTCGTGCCGTTCTTGAACGCATCGAGAGCCTTCATCCGGTCCGACTGGCTCTTGTTGCCGTGGATCGCGTCGGCGGCGATTCCGGCGCGCTGAAGATCACGGGCCAGCCGGTGGGTTTCGATCTTGGTGCGGGTAAACACCAGCACCTGATTGAATTCCGCCGATTTGAGCAGCTTCACCAGCAAGGCGCGCTTGGCCTCGGCGGCGACGGGATAGACGCGATGCGAAACCGTTTCGGAAGCCATATTGCGCCGGGCGACTTCGATGAGTACCGGCGAGTGCAGCATCTTGTCGGCCAGTTTCTTGATTTCATCCGAAAAGGTGGCCGAAAACAGCAGACTTTGCCGCTGCGACGGCAGCAGATTGATGATGCGCGTGACGTCGGGAATGAAGCCCATGTCCAGCATACGATCGGCCTCATCGAGCACCAGCGCCTGCACCTGGCCGAAATTGAGGCATTTTTGTTCGACGAGGTCGAGCAGGCGTCCCGGCGTGGCGACCAGCACCTCGATACCCCGGCGGATTTCCTCGATTTGCGGCTTGATATCGACGCCGCCGTAGGCGCACAGGTTGCGAAAAGGAAGGTATTTGCCGTAATCCCTGACCGACTCGAAAACCTGGACCGCCAGCTCGCGTGTCGGCGTCAGCATCAAAATGCGCACCGGGTGGCGCGCCGGCGACGGGCTGGAGTTGGCGAAGGGAAGAATGCGTTGCAAGAGTGGCAACGCAAAGGCCGCCGTCTTGCCGGTTCCCGTCTGGGCACCGCCCATCAGGTCCTTGCCAGAGAGGACGATCGGAATGGCTTGTGTCTGGATCGGTGTTGGAGTCGTGTAGCCTTGGTCGGAAACAGCTCGTAACAGCTCGGGCACGAGGCCGAGTTCATCAAAACGCATCGAAAAATGCCTACAAGTAAGTAAAAAGTAAAAAAATCAAGGAAATAAGGGAGCCTATTATACACCACTTTGATGAGGGGGGAGGGGCAGCGGCAGAGGGCAGAATCTTGAGAAGACAGAGGACAGGGTTCAGAGGACAGTTTCAGAGGACAGGGTTCAGAGGACAGGGGTTCAGAGGACAGCGGTTAGAGAGGACAGAAGACAGGTGAGTTTGCGGCGCTGTCGCGCCGGGGGAG
>JAITAJ010000069.1 GCA_031284185.1 Accumulibacter sp.
GCGGCGGCCGCCCCCCAATCCCCGCATTGGCGCCCCCCTCCGGGCCCCCGGGTCGAGCCCGCGACCCGGCGGCGCCCCGCCGAACGGGGGGGGGGGGGGGCTGTTGCGGCAGCGTGACCCGGCCCACCCGTCGCTGTATTGCAAGCGGCAGACCGGGTACACCTATCGCACGCTGTCGCATCCTTTCGTCCGCCCGACCATCTTGCGTGAACGACGCGCCTATCGGGCTTTTTCCCGTCTCGGCATCAAAACCCCGGATATCGTTTACTGCGCGGCCCGCCAGGAGCGGGGACGCTGGCAAGCGTTGCTGCTTACCGAAGCCTTGCGGGAATTCGTCAGCCTGGAACAATGGTATGCCGGCAACAAGGATGAGGCGCTCGGCAAAGCCGTATTGCGGCGGTTGGCGGCAACCTTGGCGCGCTTGCATCTGGCGGGCTGGCAGCACGGCTGCGGCCATCCCAAGCACATCTTCGTCAAGGCCGGGCATGGCGAAAATGAAGCTCCCCAGGTAGAGATTGCCCTGCTCGATCTGGAAAAGAGCCGCCGCCGCTGGTGTTCCAGAAACGCCTCGCGGCACGACCTGTGCCAGTTGACGCGGCATCGCGGCAACATGCCGGAAGCCGACCTGCTGTTTTTCCGGCGGGTCTATCGGCGCTTGCTGGGAAGGGGGCGCTTTTCATGGACGGCAATATCCCTGAAGACGATTCTCCGGTTCGCAATGCGGGTGGCGGGCACGGCCTGATTACCGGCTTCCTGGTCACATTGGCGGCAGACGGATTCTTTCAAGCGTAGAAAGCGTTGAAACGAACGTGAAGGCTCGTGACGCTCCGGCTGGGCCTCGGAGGGAATTTTTCAGCGGTTTCAGGCGAAGCATACCGTGATTGCGGTACTCGGAAAATCCGTTCCGCACGTCCCGGAGACCCCGGTTCGAGCGCGGCGCCCACGGCAATGACGGCGGATGCGCGCCAGCCGGCAGCGCCCGGACGGGCGGAATCCGCGCCACGGCCCGATCCGGCATTTAGCAAAACGGCCCGGGCAACGTAGAATGCGCGAACTTACGCCTCTCTCGTGAAACGACATGATTCGTTTTGGAATCGATCTCGGCGGCACCAAGATCGAAATCATTGCCCTGGATGCCGCCGGTCATGAATTGCTGCGCCGGAGGATTCCGACGCCGCAGGGCGATTACGCGGCCACGATTCGCGCCATCGCGGCGCTGGTCGAGGCGGCGGAAAGCGCTCTCGGCGAAAGTGGGCGCATCGGCATCGGCGTTCCGGGCGCCGAATCGATGCTCGACGGCCGCATCAGGAATGCCAATTCCACCTGTCTCAACGGCCAGTCGCTGCGTCTCGATCTGCAGACACTGCTGCGGCGGGAAATCCGCGTCGAAAACGACGCCAACTGCCTGGCGCTTTCCGAAGCGGTCGACGGCGCGGGCGCCGACGCGAAAACGGTGTTCGCGGTCATTCTCGGCACCGGAGTCGGCGGCGGGCTGGCCGCGCATGGCCGGGTACTGACCGGAGCGAACCGGATCGCCGGCGAATGGGGGCACAATCCGCTGCCCTGGCGCGCGGAAGACGCGCCCATGCCGCCGCGCTGCTACTGCGGACGCGAAGGCTGTGTCGAAACCTGGCTCTCCGGGCCGGGGCTGACCGCGGACCACGTCCGGCACGGAGGAGAAGCCTTGCCGCCGCCGGCGATCACCGCGCGCGCGGAACAGGGCGACGCCGCCTGCGAAGCCACTCTCCGCCGTTACGAACGGCGCCTGGCCCGGGCGCTGGCCGTGGTGATCAACATCGTCGATCCCGGCGTGGTGGTGCTCGGCGGCGGGCTGTCCAACATCGAACGGCTTTACCGCAAGGTTCCCGCCCTGTGGTCGGAGCACATCTTTTCCGACACAGTGTGTACCCGCTTGCGGCGCAACGCGCACGGCGACTCTTCGGGCGTGCGCGGGGCGGCCTGGTTATGGGAGCACGAGCAATGCCGCGATCCGTGAATTGGTTCCGTCTTTTCCTGCCCTTTGCCGGCGGTTATTTTCTCTCCTATCTCTACCGCACGGCCAATGCCGTCGTCGGCCCCGTGCTGAGTAACGAACTGTCGCTGGGCGCCGCCGACCTCGGTCTGCTGACGAGCGCCTACTTCATCGCCTTCGGCCTTGCCCAACTGCCGCTCGGCATCCTGCTCGACCGTTTCGGCGCGCGGCGCATCGAAGCGCTGCTGCTGCTGATTGCCGCGGCGGGCGCGGCGACCTTCGGTCTCAGTGACGGCATCGGGACGCTGGCCATCGGTCGCGGGCTGATCGGTCTGGGCGTCTCGGCCTGCCTGATGGCCGCGCTCAAGTTTTTCCTGCAATGGTTTCCGGTCGAACGGCAAGCCTCGCTGACCGGCTGGATCATGACCTCGGGCACGCTCGGCGCGCTCATCGCTTCGGCGCCGCTGGATGCCGCGCTGCGCGTCGCCACCTGGCGCGAAGTGTTTTTCGGGCTGGCCGTGACCACCGCCGGCGCCGCCTTCTGGGTATGGCGCGGCGTCCCGGAAAAACCGCCGTCCGCGCGTCCGCAATCGTTCGCGCAACTGGCCGGCGGTCTGCGGCAGATCCTCGTCCGCCGCCACTTCTGGCGTTTCGCCTCGATCGCCTTTGCCCAGGTGGGCGGCTTCATGGCCGTGCAGAGCCTGTGGTCGAGCGCCTGGCTGATGCGGGTCAATGGCTACTCGCGCTCGATGGCCGCCAACCATCTGACGGTGATGAACGCCTCCATGGCCGTTTCGTATTTCATGATCGGGCTGTTGTCGACCCGGCTCGCCCGGCGCGGCATCAAGACCGTGCACCTGCTCGGCGGCGGCCTGACCCTGGCCTTGCTCTCGCTGCTGGCGATCATCACGCGGGCCACCGAGCACCACTATCTGCTGTGGGCGGCCTACGGCTTCTTTTCGAGCGTCGGCACGCTGAACTACGCGGTGACCTCCGTCGGTTTCCCGCCGGAACTCTCCGGGCGGGTCAACACGCTGCTCAACCTGCTTTCCTTCGCCGGCGCCTTCCTCCTGCAATGGGGCATGGGCATCCTGATCGACACGCTCGGAGCGGCGGGCCATTCCGCGGCGGCGGCCCACACCGGCGCCTTCGCCCTGCTGTTCACCCTGCAAGCCGCGTCCTTGTGCTGGTTCTACTTCTGTAGCTGGCAAGCCGCCCGCAAGCCCTCCCGTGGATCCTGCCCCTAGGGCGGCCGCTCATTTTCGCGCGCTTCCCGGACACGATGGCGCGTTTTTTGCGTATACTCCGGCGGAGCGAATCGGGAGATGTCGATGGATACCAAGGGCCTCGATCAGATGTTGAGCGTATTGCGGGCAACGGCGGCGCAGGCCGGCGCCAAGCCGGGCGGCGCCCCGCCGGCGGCGGCGGGCGGCGTCGATTTCGCCCAGGTGCTGAAGAACACGATCGAGCAAGTCAATCAGACCCAGCGGCAAGCGGAAGACATGGCGGCAAAATTTGCCGCCGGCGACGGCAACACCAACCTGCACGAAGTGATGATTTCCTTGCAGAAGGCCAATCTATCGTTTCAGGAAATGGTCCAGGTGCGCAACCGATTGCTCACGGCCTATCACGACGTGATGAACATGCAAGTGTGAAGCGGCTGGATCGTCATGACGTTTGGCGGCGCTTTCGGGCGCCGTTTTCGTTCGTCAGGACAGGCCGCTGAGGCGCGCCTTCCGTTCTCTTTCGACGCGGATGATGTAGCGTTGCACGGCTGACAGGCGGGCCGCGGACAAATCGATGAATTCGCAGCCGACGCGCACGTAGCGCGAACCGCCGCGGCTGGTGACGTTGAACATGTTGCGCACGCACAGCGCGATGATCAGCAAGCCTTCGCCCGGCAAGGTGATCTTGCAGTTCTCCAGCATCCTGCCCTTTTCCAGCAGCGCGGCCAGATCGACGGGGAGCATCAGCCCCACGCCGCCGCCGCTGATGTCCAGCAAGGAAACGCTGGTGGTTTGCCCCTCCGGTTCGAGCATCATGCAGAGCCGGATCGGATCGACCACGGGGGTGGACAGCCGGAAGAACTCTCTGCGCTGCAAACGCAGCAGCTTGTCCGGCATGGCGCCGACGAACGCGATGTTCCCCTGATATTCCGCCCGCCGCAAGCGTTCCAGGCCGAACTGTATCTTCACCTTGTCGACGAGTGTCGTACAGATCAGCTTATCGGCTCTGAGCGCCCTGGCGTTCATTTCCTCGTTGCTGCCAACGTCGAGGACGAATTCGGCGCTCTCCGGCATCACCCCGATCATCGACGTCAGGAAGAAAAACCGACCGTGGTCGAAATGAACGGTGATCAGTGTTCCCTTTTGAGTGATCAAGCGCAAAACAGCCAGTATTTCCGCCTCTGAATACAGAAGGTATCGGTTGTAATCGCCGTTGGTCAGCTCGATTTCAAATCGCGGGTTGAAGGAAGGTGGAAATTCCTGTGTGTCGTTGTCTACCATCTCTGGCTCCGGTACAAGCCGGACACAAGTCTATCAGAGGCACAGTGAAAACAGAAGACAGAGGACAGAAGACAGAGGACAGATGGCAGAGGACAGATGAACCGGGCGCGGGTTTTCTGTCCTCTGTCTTCTCCAGTTTCTGTCCTCTGAACTATCCGCCCTCGGCTCCCGCTTTCCGATCGAAAGCCGGCGGGTTTCCCGCCGGTTGTCCGCTTTCCAGACGATAGAGCCAGGCCAGCAACTCGGCGACGGCGACGTACAACTGCGGCGGGATGCGCTGGTCCAGATCGATCTGCATGAGCAAGGAAACGAGTTCGGGGGATTCGTGAACGTAAACACCGGCGTCTCGGGCGCGGGAAATGATCTGCTCGGCGAGAACGCCACGCCCCTTGGCCACGACGCGCGGCGCGGCGTCGGTCTCCGAATAGGCGAGCGCGACCGCGTTTTTCAAGGGTTCATGGCCGGAGGCTTTCATCTTTCGGAGAGGCATCGCCCGGCGCCCGGCGCCCGTGGATTCATCTGCCCTCCGTCCTCCGTTCAACGGGATGCGCGATGCCCAGCGACGCCAGCGTCAGTCCGGCATCCTCCAGACGCTGACGCAGCGCTTCCGCCTCCGAGCGCATGACGCCGAGCGAAACCTCGCTCTCCACGTCCAGCGCCAGCGAAACCTGCTTGCCAAGCAACTGGAGCCGGACACTGATGCCGCCCAATACCGGAAAGGACAAGTCCAGGCGGGTACGCCAGCTTTCGGCTGACGCTTCGTCCTCCTGACCGTTCCTCCCGTCTTCCTCGATTTCCCAGCGCATCTCCTGACCGGGCCATATCTGGCCTTGCCAGACGAAAGCCTGATTGGCCAAGGCCTCCAGTTGATGATGCACGATGCCCTGTAGCTGGGGCGCCACGATTTGCCCCGCCTGTGAGTTGGCTTCCGCCACGGCCTTCTGGGTGGCGGGCGACGCGGCCTGATCCGCCTGCGTCTGCGCCTGTGTCTGCGTCTGCGTCTGCGCCTGTGTCTGTGCCTGTGCCTGTGTTTGCGTCTGCGCCTGCGTCTGTGCCTGTGTCTGTGTCTGCGCTTGCGTCTGCGTCTGTGCTTGTGTCTGTGTATCGGTGAGCACGATCGTTCGTGATAGCGACGTCGAATTTTCTGTGCCCGGTTCGAGCGGCGTCGAGAGTTTTCCTTGCGGTTCCCGAAGCAATTCCGCTTTGGCGAAGCGTCCTTCGATCCATTCCGCCTGGTGTGACTCGTAGAACATGCCGCTCTTCGAGATGGCCTCCTTGAGTTGTGGCAGGATGTCCTGCGCATCGGCAGGCGGCGTGCCGGCAAGCGGGCGGTTGCCGTTGAGCGGCAATGCCTTGCCATCGTCCCTGCCGCCCTTCACCCCGGAAAACAACTGGCTGATCAGTTGTCCGGTCCGGGAGAGCGTCGTCGAGACGGATTCCTTGTCGGCCGCGCTCTCCCGATGCGCGAGGACCGCCAGCGCGAGCTTGCCGTCCGACTCGGTGACTTCGAGTTCCAGCGCGTCGCCGCTGCGCGCCGAAAACGGCAAGGCCAGCGTGATGCTGCGCTGGTTGATCATCGCGCGGTAAGTCCCGTTCGGCAGCATCGCCTGAACTTCCGCCATCAGCCGTTGGCCGACGGTGAAATCGGAGAGCTTATCGGTGATTTCCTGAACCGGGGCAACGGGCCGAAGCGCCGTCTCCGAGTTGGCTTGCAGACGGCTGGCAAGGTCGGGAGGGATCATCATGACGGGGTTCAGAAGACAGCGATTTGAGAGGACAGAAGACAGATCAGTTTGGGCGCTTCGCGCCGGACAAGGAACGAAAAACCGAGCGCAAGGTTCAGCAGAGGACAGCAATTTGAGAGGACAGAAGACAGATCAGTTTGGGCGCTTCGCGCCGGACAAGGAACGAAAAACCGAACGCAAGGGTCAGAGGACAGCGGTTTGAGAGGACAGAAGACAGATAAGTTTTGGGGGGGGGGGGCGGGGGGAGGAGGGTAAACCGGGCGCGCGGGGTGGGGGGGGGGGGGGGTGGGCAAACCGCGTGCGCGGAGCCCA
>JAITAJ010000088.1 GCA_031284185.1 Accumulibacter sp.
GATGCCAGGGCGCAGTTCAATCTGGGCCTGACGTATGCGGAGGGTCGCGGCGTCGCCAAGGATGACAGCAAGGTGTTCGAGTGGTTTCAGAAGGCCGCCGAACAGGGTCTCGCCGAGGCGCAAGGCAGTCTGGGCGTGATGTATTGGCACGGGTTCGGAGTGGCGCGGGATCCGCAAAAGGCTTGCCGGCTATGGGAAGCCGCCGGCCATCAGGGAAATGAAAAAGCAATGGAAAACTACAATGAAAACTGCTCGGGCCATGCCCGGCGCCGGCAGTCCAGGCGCCGTGAGCGCGGCGGAAGTCGGCAGGGGGCGCATTCGTGATATCGCGGAAGATCCCGGACAGGCCCCGGATTCATTGAGAGACGAGTCGTGACCACGGCCGGATACGATACCCGCGAAGAAACGGTGGCGTTTGATCCGGAACGCGGGATTCTTTTCATCTCCGATCCGTCCAGCCGGCCACGTCTGCCAAGGCTTCGTCCATGAACTGCCGCATGGGCGTGTCGGCCATGTCGGCCTGAGCCGCCGGCGGCACTGGCGGCGGCATCCATCCGCGAAGTCCGGTCGGCGTGTGCCGGGCACCTAAATTTGCGCCGGGCGCAACCCCGCCCTGCGCCGCGCGTCGCGGTGTTTCTGAACTCGCGCATTGGCGCGCGGGCTTCCCATTTGAAGGCTTCCATCAGGTCACATGCAAACCTTCCTGAGCGGCGATCTCGTTACATGCAACATGTTCGGCGGTTCATCTGCGCCTTGCTCTGCTCCTGTTGCCGTTCCCGGCCAGACATTCCCGACAGGATTTCGGAGAGTAAGTTTTTTTGGAAAAGAAGCGCGCGCGCTTGCTCATGATTGCTGCCGA
Source organism: Accumulibacter sp. (assembly GCA_031284185.1). GTDB lineage: Bacteria > Pseudomonadota > Gammaproteobacteria > Burkholderiales > Rhodocyclaceae > Propionivibrio. The sequence goes on from JAITAJ010000088.1 coordinate 860, forward strand.
AGCGTCTGGTCGACCCTTTCCGCGGCGATGGCGCTGACCCTCGAATTCGATTCCCGCGTCAATCCGGCGATGTGCGGCGTCAAGCAGACATTCGGAAGATTCGCAAACGGCGAATCGGCTTCGAGCGGTTCCCGAGAAAAGACGTCGATGACCGCGCCGTTCAGGTGCCCCTCGCGCAGGAGCCGTGCCAGTCCCTGCTCGTCGACGATTCCTCCGCGCGCGGTGTTGATCAGGAAGGCGCCACGCTTGATTGAAGAAAGCGTCGCGTAATCGAAGAGGCCGCGCGTCTTTTCTTCGAGCGGCAGGTGCAATGAAACGAAGTCGGCTTCGCGGAGCAGGTCATGGAGCGCGCGCGGCGTAACGCCCGTTTTTCCCCAGACGGGCGAATCGTCCGGGTAGGCCGGATCGGTGGCGATGACGCGCATTTCAAATGGCATCGCCAGTTTGGCGACCCGTTGTCCGATGTTGCCGAAACCGACGAGGCCAAGGGTTTTGCCATAGGCTTCCCGGGTGTCCGAAAGCGCGTTTCTCGGCCATTTTCCCGCGCTGGTTTCCACGCTGCGGCTGAAAACGTCGCGTTGCAGAAAGAGGATCGCGGCAAGCGTGTATTCCGCGACGGAACGCGCGTTCGCCCCGGTGGCCGGGTGAACGGCGATCGCCCGTTTCCCGCAGCTTTCCAGATCGATGTTGTCGAGACCGACGCCCAGCCTCGCAACGACGCGGAGCTTCGGCGCGGATTCGATCAAGCGCGCATCGACCCGTGTGTTGTTTCGCACGATCAGGGCATGGGCGTCGCGGATTTCGAGGATCAGCTCGTCCTTTTTTCCGAACAACCCGGGGTCGTAATGGACGTCGTACCGGGCGCGCAATGCGTCGATGGCTTTTTCGTCCATGAATTCGGAGATGAGGATGCGTGATCTGAAGGCGGCGCTCATTTCGTTTTCCGGCAGAGGACGGAAGCCGCCCGTCAGCGCTGGATTCCCCAGCGTTTGACCGTGATGCGTTCGAGCGGCAGGAAAATCAGGTTTTCGACGAGCAGGCCGATCAGGATGACCATCGTGAGTCCGGCGAAGACCTTGTCGGTATAGAGTTCGTTGCGGTTCTGGAAAATGAACCAGCCAAGGCCGCCATTTCCCGACGAAGCGCCGAAGACGAGTTCGGCGGCGATCAGCGTGCGCCAGGCGAATGCCCAGCCGATCTTCAGACCCGCGAGGATCGAAGGCAGGGCGGCGGGGATGAGTATCTGGGCGATGTAACGAATGCCGGAAAGGCCGTAATTGCGGCCGGTCATCCTGAGCGTTTCCGGGACGGACTGGAATCCGGCATGCGTGTTCAGCGCAAGCGGCCAGAGGACCGAGTGCACGAGCACGAAGACGAGGCTGCCCTGTCCAAGCCCGAACCAGAGGAGCGATACCGGCAGGAGGGCGATCGGCGGCAAGGGATTGAACATGGATGTCAACGTGGAGAGCAAGTCCTGCCATGCCCGCATCGAGACGGCCAGTGAAGTGAGCAGGAAGGCGCAGAGGATTCCGGTCAGATACCCTTTTATCAGCAGGGTCAGCGACACGAGCGATTTGGAAAGCAGCTCGCCGCTGCCGATCCCTTCGATCAGCGCGCGAAAGACGGCGCTGAACGACGGCAAAAGCAAATCGTTGTTCTGAATGCGGGCCAGTATTTCCCAGAGCGCGGCGAGCGCGACCAGAATCAGGAATTTACGGAAGGCGTCCCGCCTGAAAATCCGCGTCGCCAAGGGCAAATCGCGCTGATGCCGCGCTTCCTCGAAGGTCTTGAGCGTTCGGAGATATTCGGGCCGGACCGGCGGATTGATTTTTTCGGCGCTCATAGTGTGGACTTGTGGACTGGAAGTTCAGGACGGAAGCGAATCGTCCGTTTTATGCTCAAACAAAAGCCGTTCGATCCGTTGCGCCGCCGCCTGGAATTTCTCTCCGCCGCTGCCAAGGCTCCACTGGTGGCTGTTGAGTTCCGCGCGCACTCGCCCAGGGTGCGGCGAGAGTATCGCGATACGATTGCCGATGATGAGCGCCTCCTCGATCGAATGCGTGACGAAAAGCAAGGTGAAACGATCTTCCTCCCAAAGCGTCAGAAGCTCTTCTTGCATCTTTCGCCGGGTCAGCGCGTCGAGCGCCGCGAAAGGCTCGTCCATCAGCAATACGCGCGGTTGCATCGCAAGCGCGCGCGCAATGGCAACGCGCTGTTTCATCCCACCCGAAAGCTGGTGCGGGTAGGCATCGGAAAAAGGAGTCAATCCAACTTTGTCGAGGAAGTATGAAGCGCGCTCGTCGGCTTCCTCGCGCGTGGCGGTCCTCGAAGCGAGCAGCGGAAAACAGACATTCTGCCTGACGGTTTTCCACGGGGGCAGTTGATCGAATTCCTGGAAAACGACGATGCGGTCGGGACCCGGCCCCTGAATCCGCTTTCCGTCGAGCAGTATCTCGCCTTCCACGGGCCGGATGAATCCGGCGACCGCCTTCAGCAAGGTGGATTTCCCGCAGCCCGACGGGCCAAGCAGGACGAAGCGGTCGGCCAGATAAACGTCGAGATCGATTTCATGCGTTGCGCGGATGGTTCGTTCCGGCGTGTCGTATTCGAGACTCAGCCCGCGAATCGCCAGGATGGAGTCATTCTCCGGTTTCCCCGTCGCCGGGCACGGGAGGCTTTCCGACGCGCCGAAGGTCCCGAAAAGCGGAGTTTCGGACGCGAGGTTCTCCCGCGCAAGAACATGGTTCGAGATCACGCTTTCAGCTTCCCTTGAGGACGTGGGCTTCTTCAAAGAAATAATCTTTCCAGGAAGCCGCCTCATTCTTTATGACGTCGAGGTCGTGCAGCTCGTCGCCGAATCTTTTCACCTGCTGCGGCGTGATCGTGAAATCGTTTTCCGGGTCTTCGACGATCTTCGTGACGAGTTCGGGCGAAAGTTTGGACTGTTGCTGGCGGATATAAACCTGGGCCGCCTGCGCCTTGTTGTTCCGTATCCATTCAGCCGCTTCTCCCAGGGCGGCGAAGAGCGCCTTGTAGGTTTTCGGGTTCTCGTCGTGGAATTTCCTGGTGGTATAAACCAGATTGAATGTATGCGGTCCGCCAAGAACGTCATATGAACTCAGTATCTTGTGGACGTCTTTATTGCCCGCGAGCGACTGATAGTAGAAAGGGGCGCTCGCAAAATGCGCGTTGATGTCGAGTCCGCCGGAAATCAGCGCCGCCGTCGCGTCCGGGTGAGGGAGGCTGATCGTGATTTTGTCGAAGCGGGCGAAATTTTCCTTCCCGTAGAGCTTGGCCGTTTCGATCTGGAGCGTGCGCGACTGGAAGCCGACGCCCGCCGCCGGGGTAGCGATGCGGTCCTTGTCGCTCAGATCCTTGATCGATCTGACGTCGGGATTATTGGTGACGAGGTAGTTCGGCAATGAACCCAGCGCCGCGACGGCCTTGACGTCCTGCTTTCCTTTCGTGCGGTCCCAGAGAACCAGCGTCGGCGGCACACCCGCCGACACGATGTCCAGATTGCCGGAAAGAAGCGCTTCGTTCATCGCGGTGACGCCGGAGAGCTTGGCCCATTCCACGTTGATGTCGATTCCCGCCGCGGCGCCGTGTTTTTCGATCAGTTTCTGTTCCTTGACGACATCGAAAATCAGATAGGAAATCCCGAATTGCTGCGCCACCCGGATTTTCCCTTCCGCGTGAACCGAGACGCCGCCCGCCGCCAGACCGATGCCCAAAAACAGAGCGATGGCCTTCCTGATGTGCCGTTTGCCGTTCATTTCATTTCTCTCCCGTCCATGTTTGCGTTCTCACGCCGATAAGATGTGGCGGATGGTAGGGAAACAGAAATGAAATCAAAACTAATTTCTTCGTCTTTCTTTATATGCTTTCTTTATATGCAACCCGTCAGAGCAGATCGACTTGATCTGGCGCATATCCATCCCGTTTGAACCAAGCGGAGACGTCGGACAGGGAGGGAGTGTCGAAAGTCTGGGCGATGGCCTCGCCGGGAAGCGCTTTCGCGCGGATTTCGAGCCTGCGTGGAATAGCTCGATCTTCGACTCCATCCGTTCGATGGGTTGAAATTGGAAGTGGTACGGCGGCAGACACCGGATCGAGGCCCCGACCGACCCGATGGCCTCGACGACCCCGCTTACCTCGTGGCTCGACGGCTTATCTTTTCGCCGGCCGATCCATTCCAGTCGCGCGCGCCTATTATGACGCGCAAATGGCCGTCGCCCCGTCCGGTGCTATCGCATCCGGACTGAAAGCTGGAACGGGCTTCTCATCCTGCCCCCGATGTCCCGCCCCTGGAGCCATCGTCCAGTCCTCTCGCGCCTTTCGTGGCAAAAGAGCGCGGGAGGGGATGAGGCAGTGATTTTTCCCATGATCCGTTGCTCGCCTGACTTCCTCGATCCTCGTTCATCAGGGAAAAGGCGGGACGGACTTCTTCCTTCTTCATGCTGAGCAGGTTCTGATGAACCTCCTGGAAAACGCCGCGATTCACGGGTCAAATCGGTGACCTGATGATCGATTACGACAAGCATCAGGTGTCCGTTTCCGGCGTCAACGTCAGCTTCACAAAAAACGAGTTCAGGATCATGGTTTTCCTGAGCAGACATGCCAGCAAGGTAATCACTCACGACTATCTTCCGAGGGAAATATGGGGAGGCTATGCCGCTGGCAACAATCAGCTTCTGCGCGTCAACATGGCGAATATCCGTCGAAAAATCGAAAAGAAACCGGCTGATCCGGAATACATATTCACGGAACCCGGCGTCGGTTACCGGTTGCGGGAAGAAGATTCATAGATCCGGCCTGGGAGCGGTCCGACGCGTGGAAAGGCTCGATCGACGACGATGCTTTTGACTCCCTTCCGGCTATCATTCGTCATGTGCTGGGTTGCAACAGGGGAAAAATGAATGCGCTGCTTAAAAAAACAGTACCAATCGGAGCGCATACAGGAGCGCGGCGCTACGCCAGCCATAAACTGCTCATAAGGGAAATGAGCGTCACTCCCGATACTCCGGCCGACATCGAGTAGCTTGTATTCATCCGGCAATGCGAATGTATCCTGAATACATTCTGAAATGTGTGAAATGTGGGAGAATATCGATTTCCAAGACATCGTTCTCATGATTTGGATACTGGGTCCATTGTGAGCTTCAACGTATCCGTCTTACTCGACAACCGCATAAGCGTATCCTTGCCGAGTTTTGCTGCGCCAGTATTTCCAAGAGTGAATGGGTGTGGAATGATGCTGATTCCGTTCGTGTCTCTTTTCAACCGACCAAACTCGAAAACGCTATGGCTAAATGGTTTTGATATTTTTGGCACACCACGAAGCGATGCCTCGGAATCATATAAAAAAATGATTTCGACATCTTCCTTGCCGATCCATTCCACTCCAGGTACGGATGGTGATCAATGACAGCCTCCACAAAAAAGGATGATTCCGAGTTTCGGAAGTACAAAGCAACAAAATGAGTCAGTGATATAGCAAATCACTCAGCAATCATAAATATAGCGAGCCTAAAGGGGTCAGTGTCATTGGGAATTCTTGAACGGGGGATTTCCATGGAAACACGGCAAGAGAAAATCAAATTACACTGCCTCCTTTAGAGCGAATTGGCAAATGGGAGCGCATATCTTCTGCCATGCGACGTTCAGGTGACGAGAAGGCGGCGGATCGATATGAGCCGAACCCGGTCGATTTGCCATAAACCGTCATTGCGAGGGCCGCAGGCCCGTGGCAATCCAGACGACCTTTCAGCTTGCCTTGGTGTTTCGGAAGGCTGAACCGCCGCCGCATGGATCGCTATGCCGCTTCGTTCCTCGCAATGACGGGGCGGAGGGCTGCCGCAGCGACAGGCCTAGCCTGGACGAGCAAAGCGCAGCCCAGGGATTCAGGTTCAGGGCCGGTTGCCGGCTTGCGAGGGGACGCGCTCCATGTGACGGGATTCCTTCGGATTGCGTTTCCCCCAGGCTAGGCGACCTCGGCGGCGGCGCTCTTCGATTGGCGGCGGTAGTAAACGACGGACACCACTACCAGAACGATCAGAACCGTCTGGGGCAGCAGGGTCTCCAGCGTCGGGTAGATGCCCAGGAGGTCCACCGAGCCGATGAAGCCGACCGGAGTGACCCCGATGAGGTCGCCTTCCTGGAGTTCCTTGATGCCGCCGCCGGCGAAGGCGATGGCCATCAGGTACATCAGGACGCTGGTGCCCACGAAGAAAGGCTTGAGCGGCAG
>JAITAJ010000148.1 GCA_031284185.1 Accumulibacter sp.
TCCCGGCCGCCGCCTGCCGGCATGAGTTCCATGAATGCGCAAGCCTTGGCGTCCTCGCCCTTGCCCATCGATTTTTCCTCGTAGCTGCGAACCTGCGCGGCGATGCCGATCGTGCCCAACGCATGCACGGCGGCGTCGATCGGGCCGTTGCCCCGGCCAACGAGGGTGAGCGTTTTACCGTCCTTCAGCACGGTCAGGCGAATGCCCTGCGATGCGCCTTCCTCGAACAAATGATGTTCGACGTAGTGGATCGGCGGCGCGTTGTCCAGATACGTCTTCGAGAACAGCGCCCAGATGTCGGACGCTTCCATCTCGCCGCCATGAGCGTCGGTGTAGCGCTGGACCACGCCGGAAAACTCCACTTGCAGACGGCGCGGCATGACCACTCCGTATTCGGTCTCCAGCAGATAGGCGATGCCGCCCTTGCCGGATTGGCTGTTGATGCGGATCACCGATTCGTAAGTGCGCCCGAGATCCGCCGGATCGATCGGCAGATAGGGTAGATTCCACAAGGCTTCCGAGTCCTGCTGCGCGAAACCTTTCCTGATCGCGTCCTGATGCGAACCGGAAAAAGCGGTGAACACCAGGTCGCCGACATACGGGTGACGCGGATGGATCGGAAGCTGGGTGCAATGCTCGTAGTCGCGCGCCACGGCGTTGATGTCCGAAAAGTCGAGCCCCGGCCATAGGCCCTGCGTGTAGAGATTGAGCGCCAGCGTGACGAGATCGACGTTGCCCGTGCGCTCGCCGTTGCCGAACAGGCAACCCTCGACGCGGTCGGCGCCGGCCATCAGGCCAAGCTCGGCGGCGGCGACCGCCGTTCCGCGATCATTGTGCGGGTGCAGGCTGATGATGATGCTGTCGCGCCGGGCGAGATGCCGGTGCATCCATTCGATCTGGTCGGCATAGACGTTCGGCGTGGCCATTTCCACGGTCGTCGGCAGATTGAGAATGAGCTTGCGCCCGGGCGTCGCGCCCCAGGCCGCGCTCACGGCGTCGCTGATATCCAGCGCGAAGTCGAGTTCGGTGGCGGTGAAGGTTTCCGGACTGTATTCGAGCATCCATTCGGTTTCCGGGCGCTCCTCGCATAACTGCCGGGCCAGCCGAACGGCCGATACGGCCATCTGCACGACGTCGGGCTTTTCCATGCCGAAGACCATTTCGCGGAAAGGGCGCGAGGTGGCGTTGTAGATATGCACGATGGCCCTGCGCGCCCCTTCGAGCGACTCGAAGGTACGGCGGATCAGGGATTCGCGCGCCGGCGCGAGCGCTTCGATGACCACGTCATCGGGGATGTGTTTTCCCTCGATCAGCTTTCTCACGAAATCGAAATCGGTTTGCGACGCCGACGGGAAGGCCACTTCGATCTCTTTCACCCCGATGGCGCAGAGGCGCTTGAACATGCGCATCTTGCGCTCGACGTTCATCGGCTCGAAGAGCGCCTGATTGCCGTCGCGCAGGTCGGTGCTCATCCAGATCGGCGCCCGGCTGATCGCGCGTCCGGGCCACTGCCGGTCGTCGAGTCCGATCCGAGGGAAAGCAGCGTATTTCGTGGCGGGGTTTTTCAACATCATGATTTTTTCCTTTGCGGCCAACGGCCTGTCGAGATGGAGAATCATAGCCATAAAGACGAAACAGATGCTTGCGTTGTTTCGTCGGAAAACGACGAATTTTGGAATAAAACAGGAAATATCACTAAAATCTGGCAATAAATGACCTTATCGAAATAAACGAGAGCAATTTCATGGAAATGGATCGCTACGATCGGCAGATTCTCCGGATTCTCCAGAAGGAAGGGCGCGTCAGCAATCAGGAGCTGGCCGACCGCATCGGCCTGTCGCCTTCGCCCTGCCTGCGCCGCGTGCGCGCGCTGGAGGAGGCCGGCGTCGTGAAGGCATATCGCGCCCTGCTCGATGCCAAGGCGCTGGACTATTCGCTGATGGCGCTGATCTATATCTCGATGGACGTGCATACGCCGGAACGCTTCGACAACTTCGAGCGGAACATCCGCGAGATCCCCGAGGTGCTGGAGTGCCTGATGATCACCGGGCAGGACGCCGACTATCAGATCAAGGCCGTGGTCAAGGACATGGACGCCTTCCAGGAACTCTTGCTCAATCGCATCACGCGCATCCAGGGAGTAACCGGCGTGCATTCCAGCTTCGTTTTGCGCCGGGTCGTCGACACGACCGTCCTGCCGGTCTGATTGCGGAGGCCGGGGAACGCGAAAGGCAAATTCCCGCCCCCGGGACGCTCGATGAACGAGAATGGGCCGGCGTGATTCATAGCCGGTAGCAATAGAGCCGCGTTTTCCCCGAATCCGCCACCTCGATTTCAGCGTCGGCCGTAACGTCCGGCACCTCGAAACCATTGCTGATGAACAGGGTGCCCGGGCGCATCTCGCGTTTCGCCTTGAGCCACAAGTCGCTCATCGGAGCCGGGGAGAGGAAGGCATAGACGACGTCGCAATCGGCAAGGGGCACTTGCCAGAAGCTGCCCAGGCTCCAGTGACAGTTTTTCAGCCTCGCCGTGCGGAAAAAGCCGATCGCCCAGGGCAGGAAGGAATTTTCGATGCCGAAGACCTGAACGTCCCTTCTCGTTCTGGCGAGCGCGGAAGCGACGCTTCCGGTGCCCGCGCCCAGATCGATGATTTTCCTGGCCGGCACGTCGGCGAGAAGTTCGCTCAAGGCGCGGATGGCCCCGAGGCTGGAGATATACAGCGGCACTTGGCTGGTCACCGCGCCGCGATAGACGAGAAACATCAGTACGAAAGTCGCCAGATACCACTCCGGGGCGACGTTCAGGCCGGAAAAAAGAACGGTGGCAGGCGCGAACGAGGCGTGAATGACTCGCCACCACCAATATTGGGCGCTCAGGCTGGAGAACAGGAAGGCCAGCGCTCCGATCAGGAGTGAGGATTCAAACCACGGCAGCGTCTGCCGGCGAAGGAGGCAATAGGGCCAGGCGATGCCGAGCACGATCGAAGCCGCCGCGCATTGCAGGGCCAGCTGCCGCAGATAAGGCGAATTCCGGCGGGGAGAAACGCTGTGAGGTGAATTGTCGTCCATGCCGAATCTCGTGGGGTCGAAAATCCCGTGAAATGGCGAAAACGGGCATGATTTTTACTATTATATACACTTTGCCCGGATGGCTGCTTGACGGACATCTTCCGTTATGCCAGAATTCGCGGTTCCGAGTTGGAGGGATACCCAAGCGGTCAACGGGATCAGACTGTAAATCTGACGGCTCTGCCTTCGAAGGTTCGAATCCTTCTCCCTCCACCAAGTAAATGAAATGCGGTTGTTTGAATGCGGTTGCCGTGGTGGTCGTGGTGTCCGGGCGCCGCGGGTGTGGTTTCGCGGGTGTAGCTCAATGGTAGAGCTGAAGCCTTCCAAGCTTATGACGAGGGTTCGATTCCCTTCACCCGCTCGGTGTTGCGGTTCGACGATTTTGGGGGCGCAGGCGCGATGCCCATGTAGCTCAGTGGTAGAGCACTCCCTTGGTAAGGGAGAGGTCGGCAGTTCAATCCTGCCCATGGGCACCACGGATTCGGTGATTGCATCGAGAATTTTTAACTTCTAACGTTTGAGGTACCGGCAATGGCCAAGGCAAAATTTGAACGTACGAAGCCGCACGTAAACGTCGGCACGATAGGACACGTAGACCACGGGAAGACGACGCTGACGGCAGCGATCACGCTGATCCTGTCAAAGAAATTTGGCGGAGAGGCCAAGGCGTACGATCAGATCGATGCGGCGCCGGAAGAGAAGGCGCGGGGGATCACGATCAACACGGCGCACGTGGAATACGAAACGGCGGGACGCCACTA
>JAITAJ010000214.1 GCA_031284185.1 Accumulibacter sp.
TGTTCCAGCGTGGAGAAGTCGGCCTCGGTGATCCACTCGCCCGGCACCCAGTGGCGCAAGAGATCGCGCACCATCTCCGGATGGGAAAAAGCAATTTGTAGTCGCTGTCGTGGCTCGCGCTCATCCTTCCCTCTTCTTCCCGTCACCCGGCCCCGGAGACCTCGCCTCGCCAGTCGCTCCGGCGGGAATTCTACTGACCCTCCCGGACGCGGACAAGCCGTTTCCGGCAGAAAGCCGACCGCATACGGGGCAATGCTTCAAGTCAATGACGCCTTCCTCCAAAGATCGATCCCAGAACGCCGCGGATGATCTGGCGGCCGATCTGTGAGCCGATGGTGCGGGCGGCGGACTTGGCCAGGGTTTCGGCAACCCCTGCGCGATGCCCGCCGCGCGGCCCGGTCGACCCGCCAAGCAAGTCACCGAGGCCGCCGAGCAAGCCGCCGCCGGAAGATGACTCCGGCACGGGAACGGGCTTGCGTGCCGGCACGGCCCCTCGCGTTTCCGATGCCGTGGCGACGGGAGCCGCTTGCCGCAGCTTTTCATAGTCCGATTCTCGATCGATTTCCTGTTCGTAAACACCATAAACCAATGAAGCGCGAATGATCGCCTGCCGCTCTTCCGCGTTGAGCGGGCCGATGCGCGATGCCGGCGGCAGGATGAAGGCGCGCTCGACGACGGACGGGCTGCCCCTCTCGTCGAGGAAAGAGACCAGCGCTTCACCGACCGCCAGTTCGGTAATCACCGCCGCCGCGTCGAACGCCGGATTCGGGCGCAGGGTCTGGGCCGCCGTGGACACGGCTTTCTGGTCGCGCGGAGTAAAGGCGCGCAGGGCGTGCTGCGCGCGGTTGCCGAGTTGGCCGAGCACCTTGTCGGGAACGTCGAGCGGATTCTGCGTGACGAAATAAACGCCGACGCCCTTTGAACGGATCAGGCGCACCACCTGCTCGATTTTTTCCAGCAAGGCGGGCGGCGCCTCATCGAACAAAAGGTGCGCCTCGTCGAAGAAAAACACCAGCTTCGGTTTGTCCAGGTCGCCGACCTCCGGCAGGCGCTCGAACAGTTCGGCCAGCAGCCAGAGCAGGAAGGTGGAATACAGGCGCGGCGCGGTCATCAGCTTGTCGGCGGCAAGGATGTTGATCACGCCCTTGCCGTCGTCGGTCTGCATCAGGTCGTCGATGTCGAGCATCGGCTCGCCGAAAAAATGTTCCCCACCTTGTCGTTCCAGCACCAGCAAACCGCGCTGGATGGCGCCGATGGACGCGGCGGAAACGTTGCCGTATTCGGTGGTGAAGGACTTCGCGTTCTCGCCGACGTATTGCACCATCGCGCGCAAATCCTTGAGATCGAGCAGCAACAGGCCGTCGTCGTCGGCGATCTTGAACACCAGTTGCAGTACGCCGGCCTGGGTCGCGTTGAGGCCGAGCAGGCGGGAGAGCAGCAGCGGCCCCATGTCGGAGATCGTCGCGCGCACCGGGTGGCCCTGTTCGCCGGCGACGTCCCAGAGCGTCACCGGGAATTTCGCCGGCGCCCAGCCGGAAAAGCCCAACTGGTCGAGCCGCTGACGAATTTTCGGGCTTCCGGTCCCGGCCACGGCGAGTCCCGACAGGTCGCCTTTCACGTCGGCCATGAATACCGGCACGCCGATATCGGAAAAACGCTCGGCCAGCACTTGCAGGGTGACCGTCTTGCCGGTGCCGGTGGCGCCGGTGATCAGACCGTGGCGATTGGCCAGCGCGGGCAGCAGACACAGTTCGGTTTTCCGGTTTTTGGCGATGACGAGAGGAGGGGACATCGAAAGCTCCACAGGAAGAATGATCGGGAAATGATAAAATGCAGCGTTTCATTATCAACCATTTTGCATCGCGCCTTGTCGTTTCCGGTAAAGGCCGCAACGAGGCGCACTCTACATTCAGACGAGGCAAGAACATGGCCGGACATTCCAAATGGGCCAACATCCAGCATCGCAAGGGCCGTCAGGATGAAAAGCGCGGGGCCGCATTCTCCAAGGTTGCCAAGGAAATCACCGTGGCCGCCAAGATGGGCGGCGGCGATCAGGCATTCAATCCGCGCCTGCGCCTGGCCGTTGACAAGGCCAAGGCCGCCAACATGCCCAAGGACAAGATCGACAACGCCATCAAGAAGGGAACCGGCGAGCTTGAAGGCGTCGATTACGTCGAGATTCGCTACGAAGGTTACGGCATCGGTGGGGCGGCGATCATGGTCGACTGTCTGACCGACAACAAGACGCGCACCGTCGCCGAAGTCCGTCACGCCTTTTCCAAGCATGGCGGCAACATGGGCACCGACGGCTGTGTGGCCTTCCAGTTCAAGCACTGCGGACAGTTGATCTTCGCTCCCGGCACCGATGAGGCGAAGCTGATGGACGCCGCCATCGAGGCGGGCGCCGAAGACGTGATTTCCAGCGACGACGGATCGATCGAGGTCATCACCCCGCCCACCGACTACATGACGGTCAAGGATGCGCTCGAAGCCGTAGGATTTTCCGCGGAGTTCGGGCAGGTCACCATGAAGGCCGAAAACGAGACCGAGCTGGCCGGTGAGGATGCCGTCAGGATGCAGAAACTGCTCGACGCGCTGGAGGGTCTCGACGACGTGCAGGAGGTCTACACCAGCGCGGTGATCGATGCCTGAGTGAAGGCCGTTTCCCGACGAAACGGCGCCGCGCGGATTCGTGTGGAGACCTTCTGCTGGAGCCGGCCCGAAAAAGCGTCTCGCAAGGCATGTGAGGCGCTTTTGTTTTGCGCGGCGCCCGAATTCGGGAAACGGCGGCTCAGGCAAGCGCCGGCCTCGGGTGTACCAATGAGATCACATCTGGCCGCCCGAAACCGGCGCGGCCCCGAAAATGGCGGACAAAGACGCGCTACGGGGCTATGCTTGCCGCCTCGCATCAGTCTCGAAACGCATGTTGCTTGCCAAGCCTCACAAAGAACTCTTATCATGCAGCGCTTATCGTGTTTCAGTTGGATACCATGTGCATCGCTTGTTCCACCGCCGGATCATTCATGGCGCGAGGACGAACTCACGAATGCTCCGGCAATCAACGGACAGGCATTCACGCAAGGCCGCCGGAAACGAAGCCGATTGGCGGCGGTCTCTCCCCTCCGGGCTTCTCACGGTCGGAACCCCGGCCGTGAGAAGGGGGTTTCAAGTCCCGTCCCTTCCTTGCGGGCGGCGTTTCAAACCGGGGTGGGTTTCACGATGAAACCACCCCGCAACGACCAATGAGCACAAACCATCCATGAGCAAGAAGCTGATCATTGCCGAAAAACCCTCGGTCGCGACAGACATCGCGCGCGCGCTGGGCGGATTGGTAAAGAATGACGAATATTTCGAGGGCGATGAATACATCGTCTGTTCAGCCGTCGGCCACCTGCTTGAACTGGTCTGTCCCGAGGAATACGAGGTCAAGCGGGGAAAATGGTCTTTCGCCCACCTTCCGGTCATTCCGGCGCATTTCGATCTGCGCCCGATCGAGAGGACCGAGCCGCGGCTCAGGCTGCTGACCCGTCTGATCAAGCGCCAGGACGTCGGCGGCCTGATCAACGCATGTGACGCCGGGCGCGAGGGAGAGCTGATTTTCAACTACATCGTGCAGCATGCCAAAGTGGACAAGCCGGTCGAGCGCTTGTGGCTGCAATCGATGACGCAGCAGGCCATTCGTGAGGGGTTTTCCCGGCTGCGCGTGGGAAGCGAGATGCGCGGATTGGCCGACGCCGCCGTCTGCCGATCGGAGTCGGACTGGCTGGTCGGAATCAATGGCACACGGGCGATGACCGCCTTCAATTCAAAGACCGGCGGTTTCCATCTGACCACCGTCGGTCGCGTCCAGACCCCCACCCTGGCCCTGATCGTCGATCGGGAAGACCGGATCAGGAAATTCAAGCCCCAGCCCTATTGGGAACTGGAAGCCGTTTTCGCTTGTCGGGACGGCGAGTACCACGGGCGCTGGTTCGACGAGAAATTCTCGAAAGGCAAGACGGAGGAAGAGGAACATCGGCGCCCCGAGCGAATCTGGGACGAGACGCGCGCCAAGGCGCTCCAGGCCAAGTGCCTTGGCAAGCCGGGCGAGGTCAGCGAGGAAAGCAAACCGACGACGCAGATATCGCCCCTGCTGTACGACCTGACCAGTTTGCAGCGAGAGGCCAACGGCCGCTTCGGATTTTCGGCAAAGAACACGCTGGGGCTGGCGCAGGCGCTTTACGAGAAACACAAGGTATTGACCTATCCGCGCACGGATTCGCGCGCGCTTCCCGAGGATTACGTCGCCAGCGTCAAGAAGACCATGCAGATGCTGACCGGCGAGGATGCCGGAAAGGCGCACGGCGATCCCCTGCTGTCCCGGTATTCGGCCTTTGCCCATCAGGTTCTTGCCCGCGACTGGGTCGTGCCGAACAGGCGCATATTCAACAACGCCAGAATTTCGGACCACTTTGCGATCATCCCGACCTTGCAGGCGCCCAGGCACCTCTCCGAGCCGGAGCTGAAACTCTATGACATGGTCGTCAAACGCTTCCTGGCGGTTTTCTATCCCGCCGCGGAATATCTGGTGAGCACGCGCATCACGCGCGTCGAAGGGGAACCGTTCAAGACCGAAGGCAAGGTGCTGGTCAATCCCGGCTGGCTCGCCGTCTATGGGCGCGAAGGTCAGGAAGGCGAGGAAGGCAACCTGGTCGCCGTCAAATCCGGGGAGCGGGTTCTGGCCGAAGAGATTGCGCTCAACGCCATGAAAACCCGCCCCGCGGCGCGCTATTCCGAAGCCACTCTCCTGTCGGCCATGGAAGGCGCCGGGAAAATGGTGGACGACGAGGAACTGAAAGCGGCGATGGAGGGGCGTGGATTGGGGACGCCGGCGACACGCGCGCAGATCATCGAGAATCTGATCGGTGAGCAATACGTCTATCGGGAAGGGCGCGAACTTCATCCGATGGCGAAAGCCTTTTCCCTGATGACTCTGCTGAACGGGCTCGGCATTCCTGAATTGACGGCGCCGGAACTGACAGGCGAGTGGGAGCACAAGCTGGCGCGCATGGAGCGCGGCGAACTGTCGCGGAACGATTTCATGACGGAAATCGCCGCCATGACGCAGCACATCGTCGATCGCGCCAAGAGCTACGACAGCAACACGATTCCCGGGGATTACGGCGAGCTGACGACGCCTTGCCCCAAGTGTGGCGGCAAGATCCAGGAGACGTACAAGAAATTTCAATGCCAGGGTTGTGATTTCTCGCTATGGAAAATCGTTGCCGGGCGGCAATACGAAGCGGCGGAAGTCGAGCAACTGTTGTCCGAAAAGGCCGTCGGGCCGCTGACCGGCTTTCGCAACAAGGCGGGGCGTCCCTTCAATGCCATCATCCGGCTCAATGAAAACCTCCAGCCCGAATTCGTTTTCGACCAGGAATCGGCTGGAGAGGATGGCAGTGGCGACGAAGCCGATTTTTCGCAGCAGGAGCCTGTGGGCGAATGTCCGAAATGCGCCTCCCGCGTATTCGAGCGCGGGATGGCGTATGTCTGTGAAAAGACGGTCGGCAAAGACAAGAGTTGCGACTTCCGCTCGGGCAAGGTCATTTTGCAACAGTCGGTGGACCGCGAGCAGATGGCCAGGTTGCTGGCGACGGGAAGGACGGAATTATTGACCGGATTCGTATCGGCCCGGACACGGCGCAAGTTTTCGGCGTTTCTCGTTCGCGGCGCCGACGGCAAGGTGGGCTTCGAGTTTGAAAAAAAGGAAGCGAGGCAGAAACCCGTCATCAAGGGCAAGGTGAGCGCCGCGCTCCGCCAGAAGAGTTCAGGGGACAGAAACTTGAGAAGACAGAAGACAGGGGTTCAGGGGACAGAATCTTGAGTTCAGAGGACAGAATCTTGAGAAGACAGAAGACAGAGAAACCGAGCGCTCGGTTTCTCGTTCTTGCTCCGGCGCGAAGCGCCGCAAGCTGATCTGTCCTCTGTCTTCTCAAACCTCTGTCCTCTGAACAGCGCGAAGCGCCGCAAGCTGATCTGTCCTCTGTCTTCTCAATCCTCTGTCCTCTGAACAGCGCGAAGCGCCGC
>JAITAJ010000256.1 GCA_031284185.1 Accumulibacter sp.
CTCGGGTGCCCCCGCAGGGTGAAGACGTGCCCCGGCAGGAGCCCCCGCAGTTGGCCCGCGCCCCGCGCCCGGTGCCCCGGACTTCTCAGACTCTCCATGCGCAGACGCGCGAGACGCCCACCTTCTTCTTCCGGATGGTTGCTTTCCTGCCCCGGCCCGGCCTTCGGTTGCGCGTAGTGACTGCCGCCGCTCGTCGCCGCGTGCCACTCGTAGATTTCTTCACCACCATGCGCGGTGGGCCGCGGGTCGTCCTGCCTCGTCTCCAGTTCGGATTTGGGACGGGTGTAGTCGTAGTCCCGCGTGACGTAGCGCCCCGGTACGATCCGCCGCGCCGCAACGAAGGCGTGAATGTATTCTTCGTCGATCTTGTCACCCAGCGCGTGAAACGGGATATCCCAGTAGGCCGCGCTGCGGTTCTTTTGATAGGCGCTCATCTCGTCGATCAGCACCAGCCGGTGCGCGCCGTCCCGGTGCTCGAAGTACCATTGAATCCCCCATTCTTCACACAGACGGCAGAAGAAAACGTAGTCGGTTTCGTCGTATTGCGTCTGGTAATCGCGCCTGGGGTAGCTTCCGGTCAGGCGCTTCTCCACCGGATAGCCGTAGTCCGAGAGGAGCGCGTCCAGGAGTTCGACGACCGTCACGTCCTGGTAGATCTTGCAGTCGCTCGTCAGCGTCGCCAGATGCAGCCAGGGCTTCAGGGTGATCCGGTAGAAGACGTGCCGCCCTTCTTCCCGCAAGAAACACGCTTCCGCGATCAGCCCGTTGATCTCCCGTATCCCCGCTCCTCGCCCGCTTTCTCCACCGCTCTGTCCAGCTCCGCTTCCCGCCGCGAAGCCCGATCCTTCCAGTTCTATCTCCAGACGCGCTTCCTGCCCGATCCAGCCGTCCAGATCGATGTCCGCCGCTTCGCCAGGAACGAAATCCCGGTCCTCCGGCGTCTTCAGAATGACGTCGTAGCCAAATAGCTCGCCTATCCCTTCCTTCCCTTCTACCTTCACCGCCACCAGGCCCGGCCGCCCACGATGCTGGGGACTGACCGGGCTTTCTATCGTCAAGGTACGTGAAGCATCAAAAACCATGGAAACCATCAAAGTTCCTTCTCGATTGAGCTTCTTGAAAAAGTCAGTACGATCTCATGATTCGCCACTGTAGAAGATAAAACTGCAACTATGCCCCCCCCCCCCCTGTATGCCCAATCATTCGCGGCTCTTTGCGCCTGGCAATGGCCTTGGGCCTTGGCGACGGGCCGATGCCGTATACTCTTGCGCAAAAGTAAGAAAAAGTCTCATGATCGCCTGAAACCATGAAAATCTTCACGTTTTTCGCCAAAAATAGTTTTGCAAGAGACTCTGATGCTACCATTTTCGATTCCGAATAGACGCGCTCTGGACACGCCATGCTTATGGCGTCAAGATGAAGTCCCTCCAGAAAGATATTTATGACACTTCCGAATACTGACCCTGTTGTTTTCAATGGGTCAAGTCAAGAAGACGCCAAGAACGCGCGCGTTCCCCGGGAGCCCTTGCCGGATTCATTGACTTTGCCGCCAGGCGTCGATCTTGCCAGCCGATTGGAAAAGGTCAAAGCGGCGCAAAACCCCTTGCTCGAAGCGGCCAAGCCGCTCCTGCTCGCCATCGCGCAAACGCCAAAGGATTTGCCCGGTACGGTCAGCGTTGATGCCTGGTATGAGTTATTGGCGCAGGAAGTCAATGCCTTCACCCAGATTTGTTCCAAGGCCAACATTCGGCGCGAGCATGCCGTGACGGCCAGCTTCTGCCTGACGACCGCGCTGGACGAAGCGGCCAACGGCACGCCCTGGGGAGGGACCCGCGACATCGAGCAGGCGGGCATCTGGGCCGGGCAGCAGCTGGCTTCGCGCTTTCATGGCGACGTGCAGGGCGGCAAGAAGTTTTTCCTCCTGGTGGGCCGCCTGTCCGCGCGCGCCGAGGAACATCTGGATTTGCTGGAAGTCATGTATTACATCCTCGGACTGGGATTCGAGGGCCAGTACGGCGCCATCATCAATGGATCCCGGGAACTGGAAACGATTCGCCATCGCCTGCTCGCGCTCATCTGTGCCGCGCGCGGCGCGGTTCCCCGCGAACTCTCTTCGCATTGGCAGGGAGAGACGCCCGAGCGGAGTAAATTCTGGCGGGATATTCCGGTATGGATAAGCGCATGCTTCTTTGGCCTGATCGTTTTCGCGCTGTTTTGTTGGTACAAATACCATCTGCTCGAACAAGGCGCGATCGTGGAAGAAAAGATTGCCGCCATTGAAAAACTGGCGCCGTCGCCCGTCCGCGCGCTGCGTCTTTCCGAATTGCTGAGAGAAGAAATCGCGCAAGGCAAGGTATTCGTCGATGAGGACGACTTCCACAGCGCGGTGACATTCAACGGAGATGACATGTTCGTCAGCGGGAGAGTGCAAGTCAATTCGGGCATCCTGCCGCTGCTCGATCGCGTCGCGGCGGAAATCGGCAAGGTGTCCGGCGCGGTCCAGGTCATCGGACATTCGGACGACCGTCCCGTCAAGGTGGCTCGGTTTCCCGACAACCAGGCGCTCTCCAGGGCGCGCGCCGACAACGTGGCCAAGGCGCTCGAAGCGCGGGGCGTCGCGTCTGCCCGGATCGAGACTCTTGGCAAGGCCGACAGCGAACCCATCGCCGACAACGCGACGGCTGCCGGCCGCGCCAGGAACCGCCGGGTACAGATCGTCGTCCAGCAGTCGCCGGGCGCCGCTCTTCCCACGGCAGCCGCGCCCCGGTAGTCCCGATCGAGGAATCGACATGTTCCGCAAATTTCTCTCCGCATTGTTTTCCCGCCAGACGCTGCTCATTCTGGCGTTCATCGTCCTGGGCGCAGTCATCTGGTTTCTGGGGCCGATGTCATCGTTCGGCGGTCTATATCCTTTCGCCTCGCTGGGCGCGCGCATTACGGCGCTCCTGTTCCTGGCCGCGCTCCTGCTGTTCATCCTGTTCCGCTGGCCGGTCGTCATTCTGGGCGCCGTGGCCTCATGTCTGCTGTTCTGGTTTCTCGGCCCCCTGTTGGCCATCGGCAATCATTCCCCCTTCGCCTCGATCGGAGCAAGAATCGGCGTCATCGTCTTCTTCCTTTTCTGCTGCCTCGCTTACGGACTCTATCGTTTGTGGGTCAAACTGCGCAATGACGAAGAACTGTTGAACAAGTTCTTGCGCAAGTCGGAGAAAGAGGCCAGGAAAGACGCCGACCAGCAGGCGCGGGAAAACCTGAAGGCCGTTGGCGGCATCGTCGGGCGCGCCGTCGCGCAACTGCGGCAGATGCACGCCGGGGGCGGGCTGTTTTGGCGTTTGTTTGAAAGCAAGCGCTATCTTTACGAACTGCCCTGGTACATGGTGATCGGCAATCCCGGCGCGGGGAAGACGACGGCGATTCTCAATTCCGGCCTGAAGTTTCCCCTGGCCGAGCAGATGGGCCGGGCCTTCCAGTCGCTGGGCAAACCGGGCGCGTTTGCCGGGGAAGGCGGCACCAAGCATTGCGACTGGTGGTTTACCAGCGAAGCCGTCATGATCGATACGGCGGGGCGATATACCACGCAGGATTCCGCGCCGCGGATCGACTCCGCCGAATGGTTCGGATTCCTTGACCTCTTGCGCAAGTATCGCGCCCAGGCCCCGATCAATGGCGCCGTGCTCGTACTCGATGCCGCCGATCTGGCGGATCAGGACAAAAGCGTCCGCAGGACGCATGCCAGCCATTTGCGCGAGCGCCTGTTGCAGCTTCGCCAGAAGCTGGGCATCCGCTTTCCGGTATACGTCATCGTCACCAAGATGGATCTGCTCGAAGGGTTCGAGCCGTATTTCGGCTATCTCACCAGCGAGAGCCGTTCCCAGGTCTGGGGATTCACGCTGCCGTATCGCCATTCCCGGCAAAAAACCCGCTTTCCGACGGAAACGCCGCCGGACCTGGCAGCGCAACTGGAAGGGCATCTTTCCGCATTGGCCGAACGGCTCGATGCCGGCCTGGCGCTGCGTTTACAGGAGGAACCCGATCTGGAGCGCCGCCGCGCGCTCTATGCGCTTCCGCAGGAATTCGCCAGTCTGGGACAGACCCTCGCGCCCTTCCTGGAAGAAATCTTCCTGGATTCTCCTTACGACGCCACCCAGTTGCACAACACCTTGCGCGGCGTGTATTTCACGAGCGGCTTGCAGACGGACGCCATTTTGCATGCCGATCCGCGTACCATCTTGCAACGGCTGTGGCATGCCCTGCGCGGGCAGGAAAAGAAAATGGACGCAAGCAGCGCGCCATTGGCCGAAGAAACGGCGGAACGGGAAGAAGACTCTTCCGCGCGCCGCATTGCCGCGCCGCCTCGCGCGCCGCAGACCGTCACGGGAAACCGGGGGTATTTCCTGGCGGAATTGTTTTCCCGCGTCATTTTTCCGGAAGCCTCGCTGGTCCGCCTCAACTTGAAAAGGGAGGCGCGCTTTCGCACTTTGCAACTGCTGGGGCATGCGCTCGTGGCGGGGCTGGCGATCGGCTCGATCGCGGTCCTGTCCGCATCCTTCGATCACAACGCGGCGTATCTTGAAACGGTGTCCGGCCAGGCAGAGAGGCTGTACGGGAGACTGCTGACCCTGTTCGGCCAGCCCGCCGCGTCGCAGGAAAAGGATATTCCCGGCGTCCTGGACGCCGCGCGGGATTTGCCGCGGTTCAGGGAACTCGACCTCTCCAGCCCGCCGCTTGCCTTCCGCTACGGTCTCTACGCGCCGCCGCCCATCATCGACGAATCGGCGGAAGCCTATGCCGGCCTGCAAGACAAGCTGCTCCTGCCCTACGTGATCCGCCGCCTGGAATCCGCGCTGCGGGAAGCGGTTCGCGCTTCCGACGAAAAACTGGCGTATGACACGCTGCGGGTTTACCTGCAACTGCACGACAAGCCGCGATACGAGGCGGAGGACGTCCGCGCGTGGCTGCGGAAGGATTGGGAAAACCCGGTCCATGCCAATGAATTCACCCGCCGGATCTTCGTCGTGGAACACCTCGACCGCTTGTTCTCCGGAAATCGGGAGGCGCAATCGCCGTCCCCGATCGATGCCTCCCTGGTGCGGCAGGCGCGCGCGTTCCTGGACGCCAAGCCGTCTCCCCAGCGACTCTATGAACGCGCCAAGACGGAGATGTCCAGGGAAGCCCCGACCGATTTCACCCTGATCCAAGCGATCGGCCCCCAGGCGGGAACGGTATTCGTCCGCGCATCGGGCGCGCCGCTGGAGCAGGGCGTTCCCGGTCTGTTCACCTTCGACGGATACCGCCAGTCGTTCGACAGGCGGCTGGGGGAATTCATCGGCGCCGCGCGGGAAGATGACGAGTGGGTCATGGGGCACCGGAAGGCCGGTCTTGTCGAGGCCAGGGAAAAACCCGTGAGCGACGTCCGCTCGTCCAGTCTGCGATCCTACCTGACGGACGACACGCTGACGCAGGATTTGCGGCGCCGCTACCTGAGCGAATACGTCGAGCAATGGGATGCCTTTCTGGAAGACATCCGCCCGGTGACGGGCACGTCCCTGGGCTTCGATCTTACCGTCGTGCAGAAGCTCGCGGCGCCGGACTCGCCGCTGGCGCGGCTGGCCCGCGCGGCCGCCCGGGAAACGACCTTGTCGCGGGAAATCGTGCGCTACGATCCGGACAAGGGCGCATTGGAAAAAACCGTGGAGACCCTCGAAAGACAAACCCGCGACATCGGCCGGGATATGGGGGGACTGCGCGCGCAGGCGCGCATGGAGCGTGAAATCGTGGACAACCATTTCGCGGCCTTGCGCGAAATCGTTACCGGGCAGCCGGATCCCGGCGTCCAGATGACGGTGCGGGGAAGCCAGGGAAGCGCCGCCCCCGCTTCCGCCACCGGCATGGGCGGCATCGTCAATCTGAGCAAGGTCATCGGCATGATCAACGAGTTTCACAACCAGTTGTTCATGGCGGACGTCGCGCTCAACACGAATACCGTGCCGCCCAATGCCCAGGCCGCCGCGACGAAATTGAAA
>JAITAJ010000325.1 GCA_031284185.1 Accumulibacter sp.
GCAAACAAAGCGATTGCAAAGACGATGATCGCGGCCACGGTGCGGAAAGGATGGGCTTGGGAGGCGCTTCCCCGTACCATGTCCAGAATGCCGGTAACGGACAGAATGGCCGTGACGGCGAGCAGCGCGTAGTTCAGCGCCATCAGAAATTCTCCTCGATGAAGCGCCTGAAAGCCTCCGCCTCTGCTTCCTGATTGATGGGCAGGATAGAGGCGCTTTCCAGCGCGGCCGGCGTATAGGCCGGAACGACAAGGCGCAGTTCCTTGTCAAGGATGCCGGATTTGATCCTGACCTCGCCCTGAAGTCCGAATTTGGCGGAGAGGATGTTGTCCCTGTTCAGCCGAATCGCATCGCCCGCCTCGTCCATGTCAAAATTGGCGGGTATGGCGACAAGCTCTTTCCGCTCGTCCGAGAAGCCCACCACGAAGCTGCTTGACTTCTGTCCGAAAATCCCGCTCTTCATGAAATAAGCGTAAGTGACGGTATAGAGCTTCGGTTCCTTGACGCGCTTGGCAAAAACGGCACGGATCCGCGCGCGCGTCTTTCGGCTCTTTTCCTCGTTGGCTCTGAACATGAAACCGTGCCTCGCGATAATCACAATTTTGTTGACCGGACAAGCAAGGAAACGCAAGGCATCCGCTGCTTCGAACACGATGGATACAGGCTGTATCCAGTTGATCCGCCATGAAAACCATCCACTGCGGGAGACCGGGAAAAATCCAAATCAAACGGCTTTTTCGCGCCTCTCCGGCCGGGAATTCATCATCGAACTCACTCGTAGCCCAGGCTTCCGAGCAGGCGCTCGTCATCCGCCCAACCCGACCGGACCTGAACGAAGACTTCCAGGAAGACCTTGCCGCCGAACAGCCGTTCCATGTCCTGCCGCGCTTCGCTGGCTATCTTTTTCAGCATCTGTCCGCCTCTGCCGATGACGATCCCCTTGTGCGCCAGCCGTTCGACGACCACGACGGCAGCGATGCGCCGAAGCGCGCCATCCTGCTCGAACTTCTCGATTTCCACCGCCGCGGCATAGGGTAACTCATCTCCCAGATAGCGAAACAGTTTTTCCCGGAGGTATTCAGCCGCCAGAAACCGTTCGCTCCGGTCGGTCATCTCGTCCTCGCCGAAGAGCATTTCGCCGCAGGGCAGATACTTTTTCACTTCGGCGAGCAAATCCTCGATCTGGGTGCCCCTGGCCGCGCTCACCGGAACGATGGCGGCAAACGGAAACTCCGCCGAGAACCTGGCGAGCATCGGCAGCAACACCGTTTTGTCCCCGAGCCGATCGATCTTGTTGACGGCCAGCGCGACCGGCCTGTCCCTGGGCAGAAGGCGGATCATCGCCTCGTCCCCGTCATCGGAGCGCCCGGCTTCGATCACCATGAGAACGACGTCCACGTCGGCCAGCGCCCTCGTCACATTACG
The DNA here is from genome assembly GCA_031284185.1 of Accumulibacter sp. Classification (GTDB taxonomy): domain Bacteria; phylum Pseudomonadota; class Gammaproteobacteria; order Burkholderiales; family Rhodocyclaceae; genus Propionivibrio. The sequence goes on from JAITAJ010000325.1 coordinate 1,426, forward strand.
GTTCATCGTCCGGTTCAAGGCGCCCGTGTGGCGCGTCTGGAAGCCGGGCGTATCGACGAAGACGAACTGAGCGTCCGGCCTGGTCAGGATGCCGGCGATCCGGTGGCGGGTCGTCTGCGCCTTGCGTGAAACGATGCTGATCTTTTCACCGACCAGACGGTTGAGCAGGGTGGACTTGCCGACGTTCGGCCTGCCGACGATGGCGACATGGCCCGATCTCATTTCACCCATCGGCTTGCAGCTTTTCCAGGACTCTTTCCGCCGCAAGCTGTTCAGCCGCGCGACGGCTGCCCCCCTGCCCTTCGGTCCTGATCCGCAGACAATCGATCTCGCAAACGACGGTGAACAGCTGCGCGTGCGCCTCGCCGCCCGTCCCGGCCAGCGCGTATTTCGGCAGGGGCAAACGCCGGCCCTGCAGATATTCCTGGAGGCAGGTCTTGGCATCCTTGAGCGATTTCCCCGGAACGATCTCGGCGAACAGGTTCTCGTACAAGCGGACGATCACCCGGTCCACGCCGTCGAAGCCGCCATCCAGCCACACGGCGCCGAAAACCGCCTCCAGCGCGTCGGCCAGAATCGAGGCGCGGCTGGCGCCGCCACTTTTCAGTTCTCCCTCGCCGAGCCGGAGATGATCGCCGAGCGGGATCGACAGCGCCAGCTGATACAGAGTGTCCTGGCGGACGAGATTGGCGCGCAGACGCGACATGTCGCCCTCGGAAATCCGCGGAAAGCGTTCATAGAGTTGCCGGGCGATCACCGCGTCGAGAATCGAATCGCCGAGAAACTCGAGCCGCTCGTTGTGCGGCGAGCCGTGGCTGCGGTGCGTCAGGGCCGTGCGTAACAGGGAGGCATCCACAAAGCGGTAAGCGATCGCCTGTTCGAGAGAAGTGCTCATTCGTTTCTATGGCTTCTCGACGCCCCTTGGAAATCGAGCAGCAAACTGACGTTGAAAAACAAGGGAATGCGGGTCTCGTAAGCAAAGGCAACGACCACGGCGCTGCCTTCCTTGGAGATGTCCAGATCGGCCGACGTGATCGTGGTAATGCTATCCACGTCGGCATACCGCTCGAAGATCCGACGGATCTCGGCGACCGTCTTGCCTTCCGCGTTGATCGCCGTCGAAGCCACGACCTTCTTGATCTTGTAAAAATCGATGACTTCGGGAGCCACCTTGATGCCCAAGATGGCCACCAAGGCAATGATGACACCCCAGACGATCAGCCCGGACAAAGTAACGCCTCGTTGGTATTTCATTTCCGTATTCCTTACCTGATGGATGATCCGACACGTTTCCAGTCGTTGAAATTGAGCCAGATGAAAAATGCCTTTCCGACGATGTCCCCGTCCGCGACGAATCCCCAGAACCGGCTGTCACGGCTATTGTCCCGATTATCGCCCATCATGAAATAATGGCCTTCAGGAACGGTACAGATCACGCCCGAATTATTGTAAAGGCAATTCTCCCGGTACGGAAACCGCGCAACGTCGGAGATGAACGCCGGCGCGTCCTGATCGTTGAGCACGCGATACTCCGCGCCACTACTGGCCCGTTCGACGAACTGCCGCGAATAATACAGGCGCTCGGGATGCAGATAATCGTCGATCCGGCGCTTTTCGACCGGCTCGCCATTGACGGTCAGTTGCTTGTTCTGATAGGCCACCCTGTCCCCCGGAACGCCTATCACGCGCTTGATGTAATCGAGCGACGGGTCCTCGGGATAGCGAAAGACCATCACATCGCCCCGCTGCGGCGTATCGAGGTCGATGATTTTCTTGTTGATCACCGGCAGGCGAATACCATAGGTAAATTTGTTGACCAGGATGAAATCGCCTACCAGAAGCGTCGGAATCATCGACCCCGACGGAATCTTGAACGGCTCGACGATGAACGAGCGCAGCACGAAGACGAACAGGATCACCGGGAAAAAACTCGCTCCGTACTCCACCCACCAAGGGTCCCTGGCGTCGGGCGCCCGGCGTTTGCGCAACACCAGCACATCGGCGAACCAGACGACCGCGCTCACCAGCAAGAGGCAAAACAGGATCAATGCAAAATTCACGGTGATCGACTCCTTCATTTGTCAACGCGCAGAACCGCCAGAAAGGCTTCTTGCGGAATCTCGACCGACCCGACCTGCTTCATGCGCTTCTTACCCGCTTTCTGCTTTTCCAGCAGTTTGCGCTTGCGGGTAACATCCCCGCCGTAGCACTTGGCCAGCACGTCCTTGCGCAGCGCCTTGACGTTGACGCGCACGATGATGCGCTTACCGATGGAGGCCTGGATGGGGACCTCGAACAACTGGTGGGGAATCAGCTCTTTCAGC
>JAITAJ010000015.1 GCA_031284185.1 Accumulibacter sp.
AGCCGCGAGTGTCATTTACTTACTCATCAAGCCTCCTTGTTGCCTTTGATATCGAAGGTGGCGGTAACAGTGCCGCCGCTGCCGCCCTGGGCATTCTGGACGACGTATTCCTCCGTCACCTTGGAAAAGGAAAGCCCTACCGTTTCGCGGATGCGCTCCTCGGTACTGTTTCCTGCGGGGTGTACGCTGCTGACGATGACTTCCGACATCTTGATCTTGAGGTATTCGAGAGGATTCCCTCCCGCCTTGCGAACCGTCAGCAAGGCTTCCGAAATCGGTTTGCCCGTCAGACAGTATTTGGAGAGGTTCGGCGAGGACCGATCCATGAAATGCTCGAACACCAAATCATGCACCGTCGCCTTGCCGGCGCCGCCTCCCGAGCCGGTGTGCATGTTGGATTCCTGGGTCACGCCCCAGCTCCAGCTCAGCACTTCGATTTCATTTTTGTGCGCCGAATCGGGAGATTCGCCTTCGATGCCCGTGAGTTTCAAAAACATGTCTTGTGCCATGATCGCTCCTGATTGATGTGAAATGAAACCAAGTAAAACGCCTGTCGTTGCAATACTACAGGCATGTGGAACGTCGTCGAGTTTTTGCTCCTTCAGGCTGCCGAACCCGTGTGTTTGACTGACGGTAACCTGGCCACCAATCGCAGACTGACACTCAAACCCTCCAGCTGGAAGTGAGGACGCAGGTAGAAACGGGCATTGTAGTAGCCCGGATTGCCCTCGACCTCTTCGACTTCCACTTCCGCCGCCGCCAGCGGGCGTTTGGCTTTGGTTTCCTCCGAAGAGTTGCCCGGGTCGGCGTCTACGTAATTCATGATCCATTCGTTCAGCCAGCGTTGCATGTCTTCCCGCTCCTTGAACGAGCCGAGCTTGTCGCGCACGATGCATTTCAGATAATGCGCGAATCTCGAACTGGCGAACAGGTAGGGCAATCGCGCCGACAGGTTGGCATTGGCCGTCGCGTCCGCGTCGTAGTATTCCGATGGTTTCTGCAGGGATTGCGCGCCGATGAAGGTGGCGTTGTCCGTGTTCTTGCGATGGATCAGCGGCATGAAGCCCGCTTTCGCAAGCTCCGCTTCCCGCCGGTCGGAAATGGCGATCTCCGTCGGACACTTCATGTCGTAACCGCCATCGTCCGTCGGGAAGACGTGGCAGGGCAGATTTCCGACCGTGCCGCCGCTTTCCACGCCGCGGATCATGGTGCACCAGCCATAGAGTTTGAAACTCCGGTTGATGTTGACCGCCATCGCGTAGGCGGCATTGCACCAGACGTATTTCTGATGATCCGCGCCTTCCGTTTCTTCCTCGAAGTCGAACTCATCGACCGGGTTGGTCTTGATGCCATAAGGCAGACGACCCAGGAAGCGCGGCATGGCCAGGCCGACATAACGCGAATCTTCCGCTTCACGCAGGGAATTCCAGGCGGCGTGCTCCAGATTGGTCGTGATTTTGGTCAGATCGCGCGGATTGGCCAGCTCCTGCCAGGAGGTCATGGAAAGGCAGGTCGGCGCCGCGCCGGAAATGAACGGCGCGTGCGCCGCCGCCGCGACTCTGGCCATGCCGCTCAATACCTCGACATCCGGCGGCGTGTGGTCGAAATAGTAGTCCGCCACGATGCACCCATAGGGTTCTCCGCCAAGCTGGCCGTATTCTTCTTCGTAAATGCGCTTGAAAAGCGAGCTTTGATCCCAGGCGATTCCCTTGAACCGGCGCAGCATCCGGCGCACTTCGTCCTTGGAAATGTCCATGAAACGGATCTTCAGCTTCTCGTCCGTTTCCGTGTTGGATACCAAGTGGTTCAGCCCGCGCCAGGCGGATTCGAGTTGCTGAAACTCCGACTTGTGCAGGATCAGGTTGATCTGCTCGGACAGCTTGCGGTCGATTTCCGCGATTACCGCCTCGATGGCGGTGTAGGCGTCGTCGCTGATGGTCGTGGAATTGATCAGTGCCTGCTCGGCCAGGGTGCGGACCGCGGCTTCCACGGCCTCCCGCGCCTGTTCGGTCTTGGGCTTGAATTCACGATCCAGCAGCGCGGAAAATTCGTCCGGGTTGGCAAACCGGGTCAAAAGGTCTTGTGCCGCAAATTGCGTTTGTGCATCCATGTCCTTTTCCCTTTATTCAATGGCCGCGGGGGTCGTGGTTTCCGCGCCGCCGACCGATGGGACTTCCGGAACCTCGGCCTTTTGCTTGGGCGCGGACATCAGCGCCTTCATCAGGGCCGGGTCCTGAAGCAACTGGTTGATCAGCCCTTCCGCTCCCGATTTGCCGTCCATGTAGGTCTGTAAATTGAAAAGTTCGGTGCGCGCTTCCAGCAACTGATTGAGCGCATCCACTTTCCTGGCGACCGCCGCGGGAGAGAAATCGTCCATGCTCTCGAACGTCATGTCCACCATCAGATGACCCTCGCCCGTCAGGGTATTCGGTACCGAGAACGCGACTCTCGGTTTGATCGCTTTCATGCGCTCGTCGAAATTATCAATGTCGATGTCAAGGAATTTTCGATCGGCAACCGGCGGCAGCGGCTCGACGGGCTTGCCCGAGAGATCGGAGAGCACTGCCATCACGAAAGGCAGTTCTATTTTTCTTTCCGAACCATAAATTTCTACGTCGTATTCGATCTGTACGCGCGGCGCGCGATTGCGCCCGATGAATTTCTGGGCATTATTGAATGCCTTGCTGGCCATGTGAATCCCTCCTGATGATCGTCGAAGAAATGGGATGCGACTCGATGGGATTGTAGGACGAATCAACTTCCCCTGTAAAATTCTTTGAGGTCGAGGCGGGCCGGCGCAAGTGGCAAATCCGGGTCAATCCAGATGTGCGGCACTGCCCGCTCATGTCCCGGCACGGGCAAGGACTTCGGGCCGTTTGCGGAAGCGGTGAATCAGCTCGCGTCGGGGTGATCCACCCGATAAATCAGTTTTTCGTCTTCCAGTCCAATGGAAATTCGCCGGATGCTTTTCTTTTCCGACAGCGCCGTCAGCCAGTACGAGGAGAGTTGTGGCAGGATTTGCTGTTCGATGAAGCGCACCAGCAGACGCGCTCCCGTTTCGTGCGTCCCGCACCGGGCCACGACGTGGCCGACGACGGCGTCATCGGCTTCAAGCATGATGTCATGCTGAGCGCGCATCCGCTCGACGAGCTTGTCCAGATGCAGGCGGACGATTTGATTCAGGACGCCCGCCGTCAGGGGAAAGTAAGGCACGAGAGTGAGCCGCCCCATGAAAGTGGCGGGAAAGACCTTGCGCAGTTCGGGTTGCAGGGCTTGTGTCAATGCTTCCTGGTCGGGGACGAGCTCCGGATCGTCGCAAAAACCGCTGATCAACTCGGAACCGACGTTCGAGGTCAGCAAAATCACCGTGTTCCTGAAGTCGATGTAACGCCCTTCGCCGTCTTCCATCCAGCCCTTGTCGAACACTTGGTAGAAGACTTCATGGACGTCGCGGTGCGCCTTTTCGATTTCATCGAGCAGGATGACGGAATAGGGGCGCCGCCGCACGGCCTCCGTCAGCACGCCGCCCTCTCCGTAGCCGACATATCCCGGCGGCGCGCCTTTCAGGGTCGAAACCGTATGCGCCTCCTGGAATTCGCTCATGTTGACCGCGATCAGGTTCTGCTCGCCGCCGTACAGCGCTTCGGCCAGTGTCAGCGCCGTTTCCGTCTTGCCGACGCCCGACGGGCCAACCAGCAGGAAGACGCCGATGGGCTTGCCGGGATCGGCAAGACGCGCCCTCGATACCTGAATCCGTTCGGCAATCCGCCGCAAGGCGTGATCCTGCCCGATGATGCGCCGTCCGAGCAAACCGGGAAGCCCCAGCACGGCGGAAACTTCGTCCCGCATCATGCGCCCCACCGGAATTCCCGTCCAGTCGGAAACGATGGCCGCCACGACCGTCTCATCGACCTGCGGCAGGATCAGGGGCGAACCCTTCTGCAAGGCTTCGAGTTCGGCTTCCAGGATACGCAGTTCCTCGCGCCGCGCCGGGACGTCGGTTTTCTCCCCGGTATCCGGGCCGGCTTCCGGCGCTTCCGTTTCCCGGATCAGCGCGTTACGCCGCTCGATGACACGCTCGACCCGCTCCCGTTCTTTTTCCCAGAGGCTTTCCTGTTCCTCGAGGCTCGCTTCCATTTCCCGTATGCGGACGGCAAGCGGCTCCAGCCGGGCCGTTTCGGTCTTGCCGATTTTCGCTTCCCTTTCCAAGAGATCGTATTCGACGCGCAGAGCGGCCAGGCGCTCGCGCAGATGCTCGATGCGCGCGGGCGGCGTGTGCAGGGACAGGGCGACGCGGGCGCAAGCCGTGTCCAGAAGGCTGATGGCCTTGTCCGGCAATTGCCGCGAGGGAATGAAGCGATGCGACAGGGTGACGGCGGCGCGCACGGCATCGTCCATGATCCAGACGCCATGATGTGCCGCGAAGGTTCCCGTCAGGCCGCGCACCATGTCGATGGCGGCATCTTCCTCCGGTTCCAGGATTTGCAGCACCTGGAAACGCCGGGTCAACGCGGGGTCTTTCTCGATGTGGCGTTTGTATTCTCCCCAAGTGGTCGCGCCGACGGTGCGCAAAGTCCCGCGCGCCAGCGCCGGTTTCAGCAGATTGGCGGCATCGCCCGTCCCCGCCTGCCCGCCCGCGCCTACCAGCGTGTGAATCTCGTCGACGAACAGGATGACGGGATGGGGGGATCTTGCCGCGTCTTCCAGCGTGCCTTTCAGGCGCGACTCGAATTCGCCCTTCATGCTGGCACCCGCCAGGAGCGCCCCCACGTCCAGCCCCAGGAGCCGCGCGTTTTGCAGGCTGGGCGGCACGCGGCCATGCGCGATCGCCAGGGCCAGCCCTTCGACGATCGCCGTTTTGCCAACTCCGGCCTCGCCGGTCAGAAGCGGGTTGTTCTGCCGACGGCGCAGCAGGATGTCGATCAGGGTACGGATTTCATGCTCGCGGCCAATGACGGGATCGATTTCCCCATTGCGCGCTCTTTCGGTCAGGTCGGAACAATAGAGTGCCAGTGGCGATTTCTCCGAGGCGCTCGCCGGCATGGCCTGGCTGGCCTCTCCCGGAACGCTGGCCGGCAGGTCTCCGGCGGAGCGCGCGTTTTCACGGCTTTCCGGCGACCCTTGGATGATCGGGGAAAGTAAATCCACGATGCCCTGCGACGGAATTTTCGCCAGCGATGGCGAAATGCCGAGCAAAACGCGGCGCAGTTCCGGGGTCTCGACCAGCGCGGCGACGAGCCACGCCCCACGCACGCGAAAATCCCCGGCGGACAGCGTGGCAATGAGCCAGGCGCGCTCGATCGCGTTCTCGATGTGATGGGAAAAATCGCTGATCGATCCCGCGCCGGCGGGCAAGGCGGCCAAGGCGCCCGCGATGTCGCGGTCGAGCGCCGCCGCGTCGATCTCGAAGTGGCGAATGATCCGCTGCCAGTCGCTATCGGGAAGCGGGTGGATCTGGTTGATCCAGTGCGCCAATTCCACGTAGGGATTGCCGCGCAGCTTGCAAAAGGCCGTCGCCGACTCGATCGCCCTGAACAGGGTGTTGTCCAGCTTGCCGAAGAGCACATGACGCGAAACAGTCATAGGGAACCTGGAATATCGTTGTCAACGCGAAGGCATCACCTTAGCAGATCACGGCTTCCTTTGGAATGACGAATGACGGCATTGTCTTCACCAGGTTTCCCGGAGCGCGGGCGCTGGCATCGGCACGGCTTCAATGCGCTGGATTTCCGCGTCACTGACACGCCGCATGACGTTGACGACATGGCGCGCCCCGTCCGTGGCGCGTGCAATGCGAATGGTTTCCCGCGCTTCTCTCTATGCGTTTACGATACCAGGAAAAACATGGCTGGCGACGGGAGGACGGGCCTCGTCAAGACGCGCCTCGACCCTGGACGCGATGAAGGAATCGTCGATTTGCGCCTCCTCCGCAATGATGATTCCGTTCCAATCCCCCTGAACGTTTTCGATGCCCATGATCGCCTCGGCGATCCGGCTTCTGACCGAAGCATCCAGCGCTTCTCCCGTGAGGAGCACATGGCCGACAAGCGTTCCCCATTTCCGATCTCGTATACAGATGATCTCCCCGGCCAATTCCAGATTCGGGAAACCATCCTCTTACGCTTGCGCAAAAGAAGAAAGCGTCAGCAGCAAGAGGAACCCGGGAAGGAGACCATTTTCATGGCGTGTTTCTATGTCTGGGAAGCCGTCTGGACAGGGGATGAACATCCGGCAACTCGCACTCGCCAAGTTCACCGTCACAGGCGGGCGGAATCTCGAACGGCTCGATGACAACCCAGCGCCCATGTAACGCGCAATCCCGAATGACTTCAATCACCCCGGCGCGTAACCTGAGATAGGTACTGCCCCACCCATCCGCATCGGTCGATACCGTATCTTTTTCTACATTCGTGTGGCGGGAGTAGAGATAAAGCGTATTCACTCCCTCTTCGCTATCCGCTCTTGGGTCACTGCGCCCCCGCCACCAAGTCATTTCCTCGATTTCCCGCCAAAAGACGGGAACCTGCCGCATGCCATCCTGCCATTCATAACCGATAAGGCAAAAATGATTGGTACGCTGGTTGAGATTGTGCTCTTTGGCATCTGGGTTTTCCTCTTCATAGATCACACGCATCTTCAACGCCAGCTCCGGGTCGGAAAAGTGCGAATCGGTTTCCGGGTCGAAATAACGGACGGGCCTGGGTTCGCGGTACGTTGTCAGATTCGGGAAACCCTCTTCTTGCGGCTCCGCCCCTACCTGCGCAAAAGTGGAAAGCATCGTTAGCAAGAGGCCGCCTGCGAGAAAATTTCTTTTCATGGTCTTCCCCTTTTTACCTTATGGCCGTCCAGAAACTTCTTGGTCAAGGTATAGAAATCTTGTCCGGCATGTGTCTGGTAGAGCTCAAAATTCCCACGGGGAGGCTCACTCCTCGCAGTCATCCAACCCTTTCTGACATAAAACGGGCAATTCCAAGAACTCACTGTTTGTACTCACTGCGCTTCCCGTGCCGATTCCGCCGTTCCCGGCGTTTTTCGCACTTCCCAGGCGCTGGCCCATTTGAGGGTTTCCGAACGGACATCTTCCACGAGCATCTTGAACAGATACGTCTCTTTTGTGTCTTTACGCGCTTCGCCGGAAGGGTGGGTTGCGAGGGGGAGTAAAACCGTCCGGATGGCATAGGCTGGCGCATATCCCTGAACGTCCTGTTCCTTCAAGTGCGCTTCAAGAAGACGCCGCATCCTTTCCCTTTTTTGCGCCTTGGATTCAGGCAGTCTGCTTGCATTGGGCGAAGGCGTCGCAAGGGACATCCCGACCGGCGCCGTCCCGTCCGCTTCAGGGGATGGCAAGGAAGCATTCGGTTCCGGCGATGGCAGCGGCAAGGGAAAAATGCGATCCCCCGTGTTTACGCCTTGCCACATTTCTCCGGAGAACGGCGTTTCCCTTGGGGATGGCCGTTCCGACATTCTCGCAGACGCGGGCTGAAGCGGCGCGCGCCTGAAGAATTGCCATGCCGGCGATGGCTCATCCTCGCCGGGAATCGCCAGTGCTTCCCATCCCGGCTTCTCCTCGTCTGGAGGAACGGACCGGCGTGCCTCGGGATCGGGAAGGGGAAGCTCGTCGTCAAGAACCCGCAATGTGCCCTGCGCACGCAAGGCGGTACGAATGGCGTCCGTCACGCGCCGGGAATCCACGCATTCCCCCGTTCGGTTGTCGACCTCGACAATGACGGCCAAGGGGGTCACCCCGGCCGCCCAGCGGGAAGGATAGCGCATGTTTTTACCGCTCAGGACGGTCGGTATCATGGCATGTGTCATGGCGCCGGCCACCAGCCGCAATTCCGATGACAGGTCGTCCTCCGCGATGCTGACCTCGCCCATTTCATTCACGTAATAGGCCGGCTCCTCCCTTGTCGCGCAAGCCTGCAGGAGGCAGAGCGTCACGCAGAACGCGGTCATCGAACGGAGAAGTTTCATCCCGGAACTCTCGTCATCGACTGTCGTTCGACCAGCGTTCCAGAAGGTCGAGCGGAATTTCCTGCGCCACTTCGGAAAACTTGCGTCCGATCATGCGTTCGGCCTGCCGCAGCAAGACGGAAACGGGACTGCTCGGCTCGTACTGTTCAAACCATTCCCGAACGCCGCGAATGGTATGCAATGCGCTCTCGCGCGCCATTTCGGGCGAAACGGCGAAAGACGGCGCGCTCGGCAGGGCCGCGACCGGAGCGGGCGTCTCTTCGTCCGCGGGGTCTTCCGTCTCGGGGTCTTCCGGCGCCGCGTCCTGAACCGGAAAGGACATGGCCGCGCTCGAGGCCGGTCTTTCCCGCTGGAAATGGAATGGTTCCGAGCCTTCGCGGTAAAAATGGCCGAGCAGACGGAAAAAAACGCCAAGATCGGGCGCATGTTCCCCCATGTTGGCCAGCAGCCACTCGTGCAGACGCCGCGCAAGCCGCGCGGATTCGATCAAGGCGAGCACGTTGGCGTCCCCGGAACGAACAAGGTCGTTCAGTTGGCGGCATACCGAATCCGGCGCGAGCGCGTCATCGAGCCGCGGGATCGCCAACGAGCGTTCCACGTCGCGGATTTGCAGGCGCGTCGCGGAACTTTTGGCAAGCGCCACCTCTCGCAAGTCCCCCAACACCCCTTCGGGGTCGACCAGCGCCAAGAGGGCGTTGGCGCGTACCGTCGGGTCGTGCTCGCCGTCGATCGCGAGTTGCGGATGGACGTGATCCGGATACCGTTCGAGCCATCCGAGCAGGATTTCCAGCGCCTCGCGTAATCCGCGCGCCTGGACCAGATGGATGCGGCAGCGCAGGAGCAGCAGCAGAAGGGTGATGTCGTGAGAACGCAGCAGCATCTGGCGGCATTCGCGTTCGATTTCCCCCCAGTTGGGTTCCTCCGGCGTCTTGACGAAATCGCCGTATTGCGCGTCGCCCTTGGGGATCATCCGGGTCTGCAAGGCGACGTATTCCGGGTCATATTCCAGATTCGGCCCGCAAGGCGCCGCTTCAGAGAGCGCCGTCAGGTATTTTTGCGGGTCGATTGCATTCTTGTTTTTCCTCATGCGCATTTCCTCGGCAAAGTCCGGATCCGCTTCGCTTGTTTTATTCTCGGACAGAGGGAACATTTTACAGACCCTTGCGCTAGAATGGCTCGGCTTGTTTCCTTGTTCATCCGTCTACGAAGGCCATGAACGATAATTTCTGTCTGAGTCTCCTGCGGCAGCAGGAATGCGAGGATCATACCGTTCTGGTACTGGCGGCGAGCGGCATTCTGGCCATGCCGGAGGAGGACGCGACCGTCCTGGGAGTTCCCCTCTCCGAAAGCGAGCTGACCGTCCTGCAACAGGCGGAAATTTTTTTCCAGAAGGACGTGACGGTCGATCCCGTTCGCTGGCAAGCGCGCTGCCACGGGAAAACCTGGGTATGCGCCGTCAATGACACGCGCCTTGCGCATGGCGAAGTCTTGTCCGTCAAATCGGGCGATCACATCGACATCGGACTGTTGCGGTTCAAGGTCATCACCGCCGACGAAACTTCTTTCCCGGGGGCGGCGCGCGGAATGCCCGTGGAAGCGGAATCCCTTGACCTGGGCGAGCTGGCGAGCAAGCCGAATTGGCGCGCGGCGAGTGATGAGGACAATCCGTTCGACATCGTTGGCGCGCGCGTCCCGCGCCTCGACGAGGCGCGGGACGCGGCGGCGCCGGAAGAGGACATCCTGGGCCGTCTTGCCGACGAATACGCCCAGGTCGTTCTGAATCCGGAGCATCTGCACCGGCAGCGCGAGGAAGAAAACGCGCCCGAACCGGAGCATCCGCTCCTTTCCCTGGAGGAGGCATTGCCCCGCGATCAGGAATGGGAAGAGGATCAGTCGCTGGAGGATTTCGTATCGGGCAAGCTGACCATCCAGGACGTTCTCGACCGCCTTGGGATCGACGATTTCCAGCAACTGGAGGAAAGCGAATCTTCCGGCGACGAGATACTGATGCTTTTTGCGCAAGGCGTGATACCGGGGCAAAAGCCAAGCGAGCGCATTCCGGCGAGAACGCGCCGCGATCACCACCGGATCAGCCTGGACAGCCATTACCAGCCGGAAGAGCGCGGCGGCGGTTCCGGCGGCTCCCGAACCGGATACTGAATGACATGAACCGACTCGATCACCCCAAGGCCCTGAAAGATCGAGGCGCCACCCTGGATGCGTGGTTGCGGCACGATTCGCTGCAGGAAGCCCTGGAGCGCATCCAGGAAAATGTGCGCTCCCGTCCGGGGGACGTCCGCGAACGCTGCTTGCTTTTCCAGATGGCGTGTTTCATGGGCGACTGGGATCGGGCGCTCAAACAATTGCAGGTCTGCGCGCGGATCGATCCCGAACGCGAGCAGACGGCGCAGGTGATGCGCGGCCTGATCCGCAGCGAGGCGCTGCGCGCGAAAGTATTGGCCGGGGAAAATACGCCCGCTTACGTGATCGACCCGCCGCCCAAATGGGTGGCCGCTCTGCTGGAAGCCCTGTACGCCACCTCCCGGGGAGACGTCGAACTGGCGGACGCGGCGAGAAAACGGGCCTTGTCGGAGGCGCCGGATTCCCCTGGAGCAATCGACGGCGCGCCGTTTGCGTGGATTTCGGATTCCGACACCCGGCTCGGCCCGGTGTGCGAACTGGTGGTGGCCGGAGGATACCGCTGGTGTCCGTTCTGCGAGTTGTCCAGCCTGCGCCTGCATGCCCCGCAAGGTCTCCTGGATTTGCTGTGGGCCAGGGCGGAGTGCGCCCTGCGCGACGGGACGGAGTTTCAAGCCTATATCCCGGTACGCTATCCCGGTTCCGAGAACGGCACGGACGCGATTCGTCTCGCCCGCGAAACCACGTGGCGGGAGGAGGGGACGACCGGAATCATCGGTCTGGGCCAAAAGACCTGGATGACGGGGGGTGGAGACCACGCTCTGCTCGATCTCCGGGAAATCACGTTTTCGGCTTGAAAGAGGCGGCCCATGCAACGCACGCATCCCCTTGCGCAAGAAAACGAAGTAAAAGCCGCGCCGACGCCCCTCCGGCCCTACGTGCATCTGAGGCCGACCCTGTTCGACCGCCTGTGCGACGACAATCCCCGGCGTCGGACCGAGTTGGCGAGGGAGATTTCGATATCCGCGAAGGAATTGCTGCAAATCATCCAGCGGGATCTGAGTTATCTCTTGAACACGATCAATGCTGGCGACCTGTTCAAGGACGGCAGTTTCCCGGAAGCGAGCGCTTCCACGCTGAACTATGGCATCGACCCCCTGGCGGGCGGCTATCTCCTGGAAAAGAAACGGCGTCACATCGAACAGGCGATCCACCAGGCCATCCTCATCTTCGAACCCCGTCTGATACCGGAGTCCTTGAGCGTCGTTTCCCTGTTCGGCAACGACTCGTCGCGGCACTACAACATCCTGCGATTCGAGATCAGGGGACTGGTGCGCGCCGACCCGTACCCTCTCGAGTTCCTGGTGCAAAGTTCCGTGGATATGGAGACGAATCACTTTACGCTTTCCATCGCATGACCGTTCCGCCCTGGGGAACCGTGCCCAACATAAAATAACGAATCTGGCCCGTGCCCACGGAGGATTTACTCCAAATGTCGGATCTCAAGAAATCCGGATCAACAAAATGATGGTTGAGGAATTCGAGGCCGGTAACGGAAAGCGCGCGGCACATGCTGGTAATGTGTACTTGGGAGGAAGCACCAATGACCACTACCGCGGCGTCTGGCCGGTGATACTGACGCCCTTCGACGACCAGCGCGAAATCGACTGGGAGTCGCTGAAGAAACTGATCGACTGGTACATCGGCAAGGGCGT